>NZ_JAMFKZ010000006.1:0-152889 GCF_023488045.1 Acinetobacter sp. ANC5681 | reverse complement strand
ATAAGTCTCGGCAAGTTGTGTGCAGCTAATAGAGTTCGGTTCTGTCATGAGAAAGCCCATATAAATGGGTAGAGTACAGGTTGTTGTAGAAGCATGTTTAATTCGTCTGATCACAGATACTTTATAAAGCATTTTAATACTTTTTTGAATCCGTCAATGCGTAAGTCCTAACATTATTTATTGCCAATTGAGCAAATTGAAGCTTTAAAATTATTTAAAAATAACAAGATACTTACAGAATATTTAGGTAAAGAATTTATGGAACTATGGTGCACAGTAAAACAAGCAGAACATCAAAGCGTTCACAGTCAAATCACATCAATTGAAAAGTCTTGGGATATTTAGGCGCATCTATTGTTTTATCTAGCCTTGATTTAGCAAATAACTGCTTTAAGGTCACAAAATATCTTTATAGGACAAATTGAGAAAATACATGAAAAACAAATTGACAGCATGAATAGTAGATTATAATTCAATCATAGTTCTAATTTGGAACTATGATTGAATTTATATCTAAGCTTGTTCAAGGGATGATGTAGCTCTTGTCGGTTTTCTGTTGAATATATGATTTCTTGATGGTCTTGTTAATGTAGTTCAAGCTGTTTGCGTTTTAGTTTTAGGGGAAGGAAAGCCATAATGTTACATAATACAATTACGGTGCGCCAAACGCAGTTTAAACCTGAGAAAATTAAAGCGCACTATACTGAATCTACGCTAATGTCACATTTTCTCACAGCACTATCGATGAGCTTTCCACAGTGGGATTTATAACTAGTACGATTGTGATGACCAGTCATCTTGCCTGGCAAGACCGCAAAAATACCTTGTACTCCGCAGCACAACTTTTAAAAAATGCTCAAACGCTTTTAGGGCTGACTCAAATGACATGGCGTTTACTGCCTGATGATTTAGCATTCTATAAAGCTAGTTTTCATCCGTCTGAGATAGACCAGCAAGATTTACTCACCGAAGTGAAAGGATTATTAGCTAATTAAATAGTTAAATTTATTTTTAAAAATTAATTATTTATCGATTTTTACTTTATTCAAGGATGCGAGTGTTTATATCTCAATTATCTAAATGGTGCGCTCAGCGGGACTCGAAACGTTGATTTATATGGTTGAAAAATAATGAAAATATTTATGCGGTAAGTTGATTTTACCGCAAAATATACCGTAAAAAATAAAAGTACGATTTTTATAATTGAGTATTGATCTGATAGCGAGTATTGCGCCCACCACCTTCCAATTTGATTATACACTCTTTTTCGAGCAAGTCAGATAAGTGACGGGTAGCCGTTGCTTTACTGACTTTAGCAACCTTCTGATATTGTGAGGCGCTGATACCATGCTCAAAGCCATTTTCACCACCATCTAATAAGCGATTCAATACTTTGCGTTGTCCTTCATGAATATCTAAGTTTGAATATTTATGCCAAAACTGACTTTTAAACAATGTTCGATTAATTTGCTTTAATGTCGTTTCAAGGCTGTCATTTAAGGTGTCTAAAAACCAAACAAGCCAATTAGTGATATTGGAATCATTTTTTTGGGTTTGTTCTAATATTTCATAGTAACTTTTGCGTTTATTTAATATAACGGGGGATAGTGCATACAAGCGAATACTCTGTTCATCCATTTGTGCCAAGGCAAGGTCTGTGAGGGTACGTGTAATACGACCGTTACCATCATCAAAAGGATGGAGTGTGATAAACCATAAGTGAGTAATACCTGCACGAAGTAAGGGGTCAAGCAAAGCGTCGGTTAGACTGTTATTAAACCAATTTATAAAGGTTTCTAAACGTTCTTCTAGTCCTTTTCTGGGAGGTGCTTCAAAATGAACTGTCGGATAATCTAATCGACCAGAGACAACCTGCATTAGTTCTGAACCTCTGAGTTGACCAATACGTAAACGTTGCATTGTCCAATCAGGATCATTAAAAAGCCATTGGTGCCATTGCATGAGACGTTTAACAGTAAGAGATTGGTTCACATTGTTAAGTGCATCTAGCATGATATTGGCTAAGCCTTCAGATCTGTCTGAGCTTGGATACGGTTGGTCAAGCGTAACACCCAAACGACGAGCAAGAGAGGAGCGTAATGAATAAACATTCAAAGTCTCATTTTCAATCGCTGATGATGCTACAAGATTGGCAAGTAGAGTATCTAAGGTGAATTGTTCTTTGGCTAAATCATGTTGACTTTGCCCAAGTAGGATTCCAATTTTTTGATGAATCTGTCGGGTCTTAGGCAAGATGATTTCATCTTCCCATGTGAAGTTTACCCAATTGTCACTTTGCCAAATCCAATCTTGCATCTTAATCTCCACTCAGAAGCTTTCCAAGATGAGCTAAATATAGCATACATTCGGCTTATTGAATGAGTTGAATATGGTGCTTAATTAGCTCATTTATATTGATGCAACTCTATCGCATGAGGGTGCAGTATTGTTGAGTTGCTGTATTTTGTTTAGTAAAAATAAACAATAACCACCTAATCCAATTTGTACTCATTGCGAAGCCTATGCTTTGTCTAGCTCGTTGATCGTTCTCTATCCTGCTTTAAACGTATCACACCATCTTCTTTTTGAAAGCTTAGCTCAGGTCTTAAGTTTTCAATAATCCTTAGCTTAAGTAATAGCGAATACAGACAGCTTTGATACATAGATTTGTTCTTTTTATTATTAATTAATATCTTACTATGTAGTGAATTATGACTTAGAAAAATAATGATTTTAATATAGAATAAGTACTGATTAATAAAAGTAATGGCTTATTGTAGTCTTGTAAATATAAGGGATTAACGTGGAAAAGTATCATTATCTTAAAAGAATAACAAAGAGTGATTTATATAAGGTACTTCGCTATAAATATCATTTGTCGTTTCAACGCATAGCAAAAAGAAATCAGCAACATGAAGTTGTTATTTTTAGAGAGACGATTGATCTGTTGGAAAACTATGATCAGTTGTTGCTGATGCTCAAAAATGATCAGGAACCAACACTTGAGGAACTTCCATATTTGACTATTGGGCAGCGTGTAGGGCTGAATAAATGGATTAATTGTCTCAGATATCCTCGTGATGTTTTAACTGAACGGGATCATTTTGATTTTTTTATCTTTAGAAAAATTTCACAATATCTAGGTTTTAATCATGAGCTTGATCAAAGCAATCATGGCCTAATACAAAATTTGAATATGCGCTTAGGGCAAAGTGCAATGAGATTGTGTGTTGATTCTCATCCGCTTGTAGCAAGCGAATTTAAAGATTATGAGCTTGATGTTTTTTTTGATTTTTTAGAAAGATTGAAGCCGAAAGTATTAGCAGACTCTTCTATTGATGAACAATTGGGCTTAGATGTTTATGAGGAACAGTACGAGCAAACATTCAAAAAAACTTTAGATGAACATGAGCAGATTTATGTCTTTTGCTTCGATGTCATAATTTACAGAGACCAGCCAAAGGGGGAGGGTGATTACCTAAAATTGTATTCAGACTATGAGGATAAAATAAAAGCGATCTTGCAGAAAGTTGATGGATTAAACACACTTATTCATTACTTGGTTAAACTGGAACCAAGTCAGGAATTTGGCATCAATCTACATTTTGTTTTGATTCTTAAGGAAACCAAGTACTTTCCTGAAAATACATTTATCCTAAAATTCAAGAAAGAGTTGGCAGGTATTTTTTCTACTTTGTCGGATAAGTACACTGTTAGAAATTGGAATGATGTTGTTCGCAAACACTTTAATAAAAAGGCAGTTGGCTTCATCAAAAAAAGTGATGTAGCGGCCATAAACGAAACTTGGTACTGGATATTTAGCTACTTCTTTGCTGTAGAACAGGTTTTCAAATTTAATTTAGGTTTTAGTGCACATCAAATCAAATATGGATGTTTAGCTCAGCAATCATCATTTTTACCTCTTTCTAAGAATTTAGAGTCGCTATCCAAAGGCTATTTTACCCTCAATGATCTAAGTGAACAGGATACAAAGATATTTGCTCATCGAAAACATTTAGCAAAACCTGTACAGCAGTATTTGAGCTATGCTGACCTTACTTATTCAGAATATCCATATTTGCCAGTTAATGAAGGTGGACATTTAACGATAGGTTATCTGTTGGGGCGAATAGAAGTGTTTTGCGAAACCCTAAAAGCGGTGAAACCTGAATTATTCATTATTCCAAACAAAGTGTTGTTTGGTTTTTTCTCACCTGAAGAATATTCAAAAATGCACACTCGATTGGGTCGGATGTGGTTGAATATTTGTAAAACTTTACTTGATGAACCAAACCTCTTTCAACATCTATCAAGCGCACCATTTCGATCTCAAAACGTAGTGTCCTTTTTAAATTTTTTGCAGGAAAATAGGGATGAGCTACAACAGCTTCATTCCCAACAATTGAATGAACCCGCCATCTTTCAATTAAATGAAAAACTAAGCCTGTTAAAAAATGAATTGGTATACCCCAAAAAATCAACTCATGGTGTTTTAGATGGTAGATTGAAAGACCTTACCAAGTACGTTCGTTATTTGCTAGCCAAAGATGTTTATGTTTTACGTATACGGATTGAATTTACTATCCAAAACAAAAGTTTGAGTCAAGCAGAGCAATCACCGATATTGACTGAACTCTTACGAGTGGGTCAGTCAGCGCAACCGCTATGTTGGCTTAGAGGCTATTTGCTGCGTTGGGATCAATATGACTGTCCACGGCGGCAGAGCAGACAAACCTATGCCGATTTAACCTTGTTTTTTGAATATCAACCCAAACTGCAAGATGTCAATTTGACAGAGATGCTAAAGCAGTATTTGGCTAAATTTATCATACGCTATAGCGAAAAGAAGAAACTGAGGAACTCAGCGAATGAAATACATTACAGCATGCGTAGTTGCAATGTTTTTACTCCAAAGGCTGAGTTAAGGCATGAGGTCTTAAAAATTGAAACCATTGATAAAGACCTTCGAAAAAGTTTTATGAAATACTATTTACCTTATTTTTGCTTTTTGGACTTTTTCATACTATGGGTAGAAATGGGAAATGCTAAGAAAATCAAACGTTATACGAGAGGGCAAGAACCAAAAGCTAAGAAAAATTCAACTCAAAAGGACAGTGAATAGTCATGATCAATGGTTCATGTTTTGCTTGATTTTTTCCTTAAGATTTGACAGTAAGCGTTGAATAACTTTAGCTTTGCTGAAAATGATCAATTTCCTAACATTCCCTAGGATAAATAGATTGAAATGTTTCTATATTTCAATGAATCCTAGGGCATTTTTTTCTCTGAAAAGCTGTAGTAGATATTATATATATGAATTATATAACTAAAGATTAAGAATTAAAAAATACTCAAACACCTGATCTGATGAGCATATTACGGAATTACTCATCATGAACATTCACCAACACACTCTCCATGAACTAAAGCGACTGATTGAAATTGAATCTTTTACTAAAAGGATTATTAATGATGGCTTGAAGAGAAAAGACCTACCTGAACTGGTTAGATTGCTAGATGCTTTTGAACAGATCTATTCCTGTAATCATGTATATGCAGACTACGTTGGTTTATTTGAGTTCTTGGCTAGCTATGAGTTTTATGACTTTAAGCAAATGCAAGATGGTCAATACACCTATGCATCGCTTTTAGAAATCAGTGATTGGTTATTAGATGCTTATAGCTGGTCATTCCAAGTTAATAAGAAAAAGGTCCTGAGTGATCTACGTCAGTATAAGTCTAGTGTTAAGAGGAGATTAGGAAAACTTCGAACAACGGTAGAGATATTATTTCACCGTTATTGCCGTAATCTCATTGTCAGGGTAGATTTGAAGTATCATGTGGATAAACAGCATATGGTTGATATTGAAATGTTTAATCTACATGTTCAAACGCTTCGTAACCGTATGGCTAATAAGCATAAGTGTTTTAAAAACCTGAAACTTAATGCTTGGTGTTTAGAACAGGCTCCACTAGGGAGTTATCACGTTCACTTGTTTTTGATCTACGATGGTTCTGCATCTACTTATGACTGCAAATTAGCTCGATGGATTGGTAGGGTATGGATGGATGAAATCACGGAAGGGCTTGGCTATTATTGGAATTGTCATACGAATAAACATGCGGATGAAGATTTGGAAAACAGTGACACGATGGTAGCTAATACAGAAAACATTCAGCAAAAGGAAAGTTATAAATATCTTAATGGGTTAGGGATGATTAAGCGTGAAGACCCAATAGGATTGGAAAGGCTCAAATCTGTGTATAGCTATTTTGCACGTATGACTGCTGAAAAGATAGATCAACGGCTTAGAGTGCGTGTGAAAGGTATGAGGGCTTTTGGTTGTTCTTCATGTTGATTGATTAAAAGGCTATACATCTCAATACAGTTGGATAGAGTTATACATTATTAGCTAAAACAGTCATTTGAGGTTTTTGAAGGAATTGAGTCATACTCGGCTCAACTCCTATAGGTAAAATTTGGATGTTATACTTGAGTATACATTGTTATTCCCAAGTAGAAATGTCCTACCTAATAACTAAATAATTCTTGTAGTGTACTAAAAATGAAATCCCCTCGGGAATTTCGATCGCTTAAATTAGCAAGTTAACTGTCCGTTTTTACGGGGGGAAATACATTTTTAATACTAATATTTTTCAATATTTTAATTATAATGTAAAAAAATAGAGGGTAATGAATGTGACTATAATTATTGATGATTTATTAAGACTTAATGACGATGGCTTAGAAGAAGTTATTATTGGTCTAGTAGGAGCTGTAGGCAGTAATTTATCTACTGTTCAGAATATCTTAAAAACTGAATTAGAAGATACATTTGGTTTCGACACTTTCATTGTGAAAATTTCAGAAGATATTTTATCTAATCATCCTAACATTAAAGATGTTCCTAACTTCGATATATCAACAAAATTCAAAAGAATTCATTCTTTGATGGATCTTGGTAACAAATTAAGAGAATTTCACGGTGAAGATTATATCGCTTTAGAAGTAGCTCAGAAAATACATGATTTAAGAAAGTCCTATACTGGCTCTAAAAAAAGAGTTGCATATATTATTAACTCTTTAAAACATGACGCTGAGGTTATTTCGTTAAAAAAGCTATACAGTCATACTTTTTTTCAAATTTCTGTATTTGAATCAAAAGATAAAAGAAAGGAAACTTTAAATAATACTGTTGGTATGTCTGTAGAAGAAGCCAACTTATTAATTAAAAGGGATGAAAAAGAAAGTGAAAAGTGGGGGCAAAGAACTAGTGTTGCATTTCCCCGAGCTGATTACTTTTTAAAATTAGATGAAAAATCTAGTATTCATATTAAGAATGCTGTTATTAGATTCATCAAATTAATTTTAGGTAATCCTTATATAACTCCGACTTTTCCTGAATCTGCAATTTATATGGCTTTCATGAGCAGCTTAAGTTCAGCTGACTTATCTCGCCAAGTTGGTGCAGTAATTGCGAAAAATAAAAGCATTTTATCTACCGGTACTAACGATGTTCCTAAGTTTGGGGGAGGATTGTATACACCTGAATATATGGAAAGTGATGGGACAATAGTGGATCAAAATGAAGGAAGAGATTACAAGTATAAGGGTGGTCAAGACTGCAATCATATTCAGCGTAATCACTTAATTGAAGATATTTATGAAGCTATAAATCAAAATTTAGAAGGCATTCTTTCAGAAAATATTCCCAGCCAAAAGCAAGTTTTAGCAGATATTAAAAAAGTTCTTGAAAAGAGCGATATTAAAGATATTACAGAATATGGTCGCATGGTACATGCTGAAATGGATGCCATTTTAAATTGTGCTAGATCAAATAACTCCACAGAAGGTGCAACATTATACGTTACAACATTTCCTTGCCATAATTGTGCAAAACATATTGTTGCTGCTGGGATTAAAGAGGTTATGTTCGTTGAGCCTTATCCAAAAAGTAAGGCTTTAGAATTTCATGAAGATTCGATTTCTCTTAGCAAAGCTAACAATAAATTAAGATTTAAGCCCTTTGTAGGGGTAGGGCCTAGAAATTTCATTAATTTTTTCTCATTAACTTTGGGTATCGGAAGGGAACTAGAACGTAAAGATGATAAAGGCAAAAGTATAGAAAATAAATGGAATCCAAAAACAGCTCAGCTGAGAATCAAAGGAAACCCCTCCTCTTATAAATATTACGAAAGACAAATAATTAGTAAATTAAAGGAAATTAAAGGAAGCTAATCTTTAGTTAAGGATGGAACGTAAATGGGAGATTAAAGCTCTAATTTTTATTGTATTTTTTAATTTTTAGGTGTGTTGTACTTTAAGTTTTAAGCCTAATGCATTCACTACACGATTATACGGACATCCATTAATTTCGTATAACAGCCATTATATTAAATGGACAGTAAATTAGTTGAAGATTCTAATATTTTAATTATATTGAGTTTATCTCTATAAATTTACTATTACTTATATTAATAATCCAGAGGATCATTTAGCTGTTAGCGTTATGAGGCTAACTGGAAAAGATGAAATGGGGGCGAAAATAATTGAAGTATGTGGTCTTAAAGGAACTAGACTTTATCGTCCATATTTTGAGTTATTGGTGCAATTTTTTCAGTACGAAGATGACTTATCCGTTGCGTTAGAGGAATATAGTTTTAAAAGCACAGTTATTACGAAAAGAAATCAATTACTTAGAATCATTGAGTCAATTGAAAGATTACAGTGGCTTATGGACAAAAAGTCTAAATATTCATTTTTTTGTTCAAGCTTTATTTTATCAAGTAAGTCTTATCAAGCTGCTAAGGAGTTAATAAGTAGTTCGTCAGAAGATTGGTTAACCTGAATCCTGTTTAAGCTAGCGCTTCACTCACTTGAATCGTTGGCTTATTTTGATGGCAAAGCTGATAAGCACATAATGATGCATAAATCCCTGCAAAATATCCTGTGACACTTCGAGCTTTGCTTGTTACTAGATTGTATGTTCCTTTGAGCAAGCTAAATAAAGTTTCTATTTTATTCCGCTGTTTTAAGTGATATTCATCTTCTTTTGATAATTGAACCGACTGCATGTTTTTACGATGATATGTAATCAAATCAATGTATTGATCCTTCAGTTTTAATCTTAGTTCTTGACTGATATATCCGCGATTCAGGTTAGTTAATAATTTCTAAAATTAACATCATACGCCTTATACGAAATGCTTAAATTTTTCATATAAGCAGCAATATTTTAGTCTAAGCCGTTTTAGGGTTCAGCGCACTGGAACGGTTTTTCATGATTATTCGCGTTTCACGTCTGATATTTAATTAATATTCCACGGTTTTTGTAATCAGAATCAAAATTTAGAAATTGAGTCATGCCGTTTTGTAAGTAAGCAATAAATATATAGAAATATAAAACAAGCAATTTTCATGTGTCCGAATTGACTTCAATCTCCCTCACTATTATTCTTAGCATGCTGACCTACATTGTCAGTCGGTTTTAGCAGACCGAGCGTATAGCGTATCAGGTACTTATATTCTTCCTGAGTATAAGTCTTGTGCGAAACCTTCTCGTCCCCCTTTGCGGTAGAACGGGAGGGGGACGCGTTCGCGCGTGCTGGTTCTATATGCCCAGTCTGCTAACCCCCTTTCGTTCTGCCACCATAATCAAATAGCAGTGATTCGGTAGAACTTCTTATGCATATAGGAGTCCGTCATGGTCATTCAAAACATCCCCTTACTGTACTGAATTCTATTTCAAACAACTGACTTCTGGCCAAGCAGTTGATGGGATTTATTCGTCTCATTTTATTCATATTCGCACATCTTCCTGACTCGGGAGCATGCGTCGTTGTGTCTTAAATTTTGATTTCAATACAGAACAATACCAGAGGGGAGCTTTATGAAAATTCAAACATTCAGCATGCTTGCTGTATGCCTTTTACCTATTTTATCTGCCTGTTCATCTACGGATGCCAAAGACCGTAAAGCCTATATCGAACAATGCATGTATCCAAACGCTGCCATTAAAACCGCAGTGGAAAGTGAAGCAACCTGTAGCTGTCGCTATGACAGCATTCGTGAACAATACGGCAAACCATTCTTTACTGTACCGATCACTAATGATGAAGACAGACGTCGTTTGGACTTTGCCAGAGGTTATACCGTAGGCAAATGCAGAGGATAGGAACATGCTAAACAAAAAATTACTTTTCATTATTGCCGTTGCGTTGCTTACAGGCTGTAGCTCCAAACAAGAGAAAGCTTGTCAGGAAGAAGCCAATGTGGCTGAAACCGTGATGCAGGCACGTTTGACCTATGGTGGCTTTGCCGAAGCGACTTATATGCTTGCAGGCGATAACGATGAACTGAGAGAACAACTCAGACCCATCATTCATGATGCTTTTGAATATGAACGCGGTGGTACAACGACTTTTGAAAAAACCAAACAAGTCTTCAAAGACAAATACTACCAACAGTGCATGGACAAACCAGCACCTTGATGTGAATGCCTAAGCAATATAGGCAAAGAGGCACAATGAAAAAGATCATGATGTTGGCGACCATCGCCATGTTGACGGTCGGTTGTGAAAAGCAACCAGAAGCAGCACAAGCGCAGAATACCGCAGTGAAAACCGAAGCAGTCAAAGCAAAAGTTCAAACAGACAAACTGACTGAGAAAGAACTACAGGATTTGGAGTCTTTAGAAAAATCACCCAGTGAAGAAACGGCAGCTACCGCAGGCTATTATCTCAGTAATTTAGAAGTGACGCCCGTTGCGGAAATAAGAGAATTCATTGCCAAAGGCTGGGAGGAGTGGGAAACCCTGAATAGACAAGAAGCCGAGAAGGATGCGCAACAAGCGCCATCTGACCAAGGCGATGCCTCCATGCAATATCGTATTGAAGTGAAGAATCAGGTCTTTGGGCCAAACAATGTGGTTGAAACTGCCTATCTACATTTAATCTCATTGTCTGATCGCATTGTTCTTGATCGAGTGGTGGTGAATCGGGGCAACTGTAAAGCGGATTACCGTGATGGTGCCAATCCAATTCTGTACGGTAAAACCATGCGCTTCTTCTTGAATTGTGATCCACGGAATGTCAGAGAGGTGGTTGCGGTACTCAAGGATGGACGTGAAATTGTGATGTCACCGCAATAAGCTGAAGGTAATATTTATTCTACATACGCATCACGTACTATACGGTTGAGTCGTTGAGGCTTTTGAACGGATTGAAAGAAATTTCACTTATATAACATAAAGATGAATCAATACACAGAATGCGTTTATTGAGTCCAATTACACGCAGGGCTCAATAAGCATATTCACAAGACCAATCTGAATCAGGCTGCTGGACTTCATTCCAATCAAGGGATGAAGTCCAGCAGCCTTTTTGTTTATAAGGAAACAATACATGGCACATCAACTTGAACAAATGGCCTATATTGGCGAAACCCCTTGGCATGGCTTAGGCAACCAACTCACGCAAAACCAACCGATTGAAGTCTGGGCACAGCAGGCAGGCATGGACTGGCGCATTGAATCGTCCAATGTTAGCTATATGGCACAAAATGAACGAGGGCAGAGCATCATCATGCCCTATGAGGAACAGCGAGTACTTTATCGTTCCGATACCCATGCACCTTTATCTGTAGTCAGTCAGCGTTATCAGGAAGTGCAACCAATGGAAATCCTAAATTTTTACAAAGACCTGACTGAACAATCAGGCTTTGAATTAGAAACCGCAGGGGTACTTAAAGGTGGCAAGAAATTCTGGGCATTGGCACGAACAGGACAAACAACATCACTCAAGGGGAAAGATGTCAGCAATGGCTATATTCTCTTAGCAACGGCTTGTGATGGCACATTGGCGACCACTGCTCAATTCACCTCAATCCGTGTGGTGTGCAATAACACCTTAGCCATTGCACTAAAAGGACAGAACAGCAGTGCAGGCGTGGTCAAAGTGCCACACAGCACCAAGTTCGATGCCGAGAAAATTAAGCAACAATTGGGGATTTCAGTGCGTGCATGGGAAGAGCACATGTATGAAATGAAACAACTCAGTCAACGTAAAGTCACACAGCAGGAAGCGGCTGCTTATTTCGATGCCGTGTTTAACAATACCAGTCTGAGTATTGCTGAACAGGATGACAGTATTATTCAGTTCTATCGTAATGTAGCGATACCCATTACCCCAACAGCCGAATCCACAAAAGCTGAACCTAATGGACGCGCGATGTCCAAAGTCATGACCATGTTTAATGGGCATGGACGTGGGGCAGAACTCAGTTCAGCCAAAGACACCGCTTATGGCTTATTGTGCTCGATCACAGAATTTGCCGACCATGAACGTCGTGCTATGAGCCAAGATCATCGGCTTGACTCCGCTTGGTTTGGTGCAGGAGCAGGCTTAAAGCAACGTGGCTTAGAACAGGCTTTAAGAATGATTGCCTGAGCTCAAACACTTAAGCTAACCAATTCAACAACCAATTAACCAATACAACTTTAGATACCTCACAGCCACATCTTCGGATGTGGCTTTTTTATGCCCGAAATTTACAAAATAGGAAATCATCATGAATACAGCATTGAACACGCCTCTGAACGTAACACCGAATCCAATGGTTAATATCCATGCCAATCGTCCCAAACTGTTTACCGCCAAACGCTTTGTGGATACCAAGAAACTTAGCCAAGCCGAGTGGTTGGAAGTACGTCGGCAAGGCATTGGTAGTAGTGACTGCGCCGCAGCCTGTGGACTCAATCCCTATATGTCGATGCTGGAACTGTGGATGATTAAAACAGGGCGGATTCAACAATCGATTGAAGATGAAAGCGAGGGACATGCACCCTTGTACTGGGGTAAACAGCTTGAACCTTTAGTGGCTGAATACTACAGCATGCACACCAACTATAAAGTCCGTCGAGTCAATGCAGTGCTACAACACCCTGAACCTGATAAGCATTTTATGTTAGCCAACTTGGATTATTCGGTGGTGGGTGATGCCGATGTACAGATTCTGGAATGCAAAACCGCAGGGGAATATGGCGCCAAACTGTGGCGAGAGGGTGTGCCTTTATACGTGTTGTGCCAAGTACAGCATCAATTGGCGGTGACAGGTAAACAAGCTGCACATATCTGCGTCTTGATCTGTGGGCATGAAACCCGAATCTTTAAAGTGACCCGTTCAGAATCGGTGATTCAACACATCATCGATGCAGAGCGTTACTTCTGGGAATGTGTAGAAAAGGATACTCCACCCGAAGCTGATGCCAGTGAATCGGCAGCCAAAGCCTTACAACTACTCTATCCCGAACATGTACCACTCAGTACCACGGACTTATCTGAAGACAAAATTGCTAATCAACAGTTTGAACAACTGCTACAAGCACGTCATCAAGTTGAAAAGCATCAGGAGCAATTCGATCAACTTAAACACCAACTGCAAGCCAAGATGCAGCAGGCTGAACGCGCAACATTCACCAACGGCTCAGTGACGTGGAAAAAGTCCAAGGACTCGATCAGTTTAGACAGCAAGGCATTACTGAAACAGCATCCTGAATATCTGAGTCAATTTCCACAAAGTAAAATAGGTTCACGGCGCTTCAATATTTATACCGATTAGCCTAAGCGAAATATCCAAGCCCACAAACCAGAATCCCATACCTCAGCGTATGGGATTTTTTTATGCAAATTTCATTTACACAAAAGAGGAAATCACCATGATCAAAGGTTTAGCAATCACGCCACCCATACTTGGCAGAATCAGTATTGGTAAAGTGGTAGAAAAGAATGGTAAACGATTGCCCGAAAAGGATGACCAATTCACCATTACCAGTCAAATTCAAGGCAAAGAAGGCTGGATTAAACATCCATTGGATGAACAACTTCGTGCCAAAGCACAAAACCAAAAGCTCAGAACTATTCCTGTACGAATGATCTTTAATGACCCTGAATTGAATCTAAGAGCAGAGTACAGCTTATTTGATCGTCAGACTGGACGTCCCGTGTGTGTAGGCAATGGTGAAACTTGCCAACGATTGACCAATCAAGGGGTAGAACAACATTCATGTCCGTCACCTGATCTCTGTCCATTGGCACAAGGAGGTCACTGTAAACCTTATGGACGTTTGCATGTCAACTTAGATGAAAGTGATGAACTTGGCACCTTCATTTTTAGAACCACAGGTTTTAATAGCATTCGGACTTTGGCAGCACGCTTGTCCTATTACCATGCAGCTTCCAATGGCTTACTGTCCTGCCTACCGTTGCAATTAACCTTGAGGGGTAAGTCCACCACACAAAGCTATCGTACGCCTGTGTATTACGTGGATTTAACACTCAGGGATGGCGTCAATCTGCAACAAGCGATTCAAGTGGCGAAAGACATAGATCAGCAAAGCAAAACTTCAGGATTTAATCAACAGGCTTTAGATCAGATGGCACGGCAGGGGTATGGCAATGCACGGTTTGAGGTGAATTCAGAGGAGGGATTGGACTTGGTGGAGGAGTTTTATACGGATGAAAGCTCTGAAACGGAGCAACAGCTTGTAACAACAGCGAGAACCAAGGCAAAGCCTAAATTCAATCAGGGTGATGGTTTTGTACAGGATATTCAGAAAGGCTTACAGCAGCATGTACGGGCTGTGAATTAGATCGGGGTGGACGAGATTGGACTCAGTAAAATTTTATTGGACTGACCTATTATCTGAGCGAATCACCGCTCGCATCAATGATCAGGAGTCAACATCATGAATGCGTTCACAGGTCAAACTTTTCAGATGAATCAGATTATTAATTTGAAAGAGGTTATGCTAATTACAGGGTTAAGTCGTGCAACGATTTATAACATTATGGATGAGCGTCATAAGCAATATGATCCAACATTTCCGAAACAGACGAATTTAACAGTTGGTCGTGTCGGTTGGTCAGCTTGGGAAATTAATCAATGGATTGAATCCAAGTTGGCAAGTCGATAGAAGGTGGGAGCCGAGGCTCCCTTATTTTTTTGTTTGAATCTCTGGTTCTCACATTAATCTACAATTTTTAAGATGATTTTACCTTTAGCTCGTCCAGTATTTACGTATTCAAGTGCTTCTTTTATTTTAGAAAAATCATATTCTGTATCGACCACAGGCTTTATCTTTCCTATTTCAACAAGGTGTGAGATTTGAGATAGCTGTTGACCATTTGGCTGCATAAACAGAAATGAGTAGGTGATGTCTCTTTTTTTTGCTTTATTGCGAATTGACCAACTTAAAAGTGGAATGATAAATTTTAATAACCAGTTGGCTTTGATCGTTTCAGCAAAAGCACGGTCAGGTGGTCCAGAAATACTAATAATACGCCCGCCACGTTTTATAACACTCAGTGATTTCTCTAAAGTTTTTCCACCTTGAGTGTCTAAGACAACATCATAGTCTTTTAGTTCTTGCTCAAAGTCCATCGTTTTGTAGTCAATAATAATATCCGCACCTAGTTCCCTGACCCAGCGAGTATTTTTACCACTTGTCGTTGTTGCAACGGTTGCACCTAGATGTTTAGCAAGCTGAATTGCAATTGAGCCTACTCCACCTGACCCCGCATGAATCAATACTTTGTGTCCTGCTTTAACATTTGCAATCTCTACTAATGCTTGCCATGCAGTTAAGGATACAAGCGGTAGAGAAGCAGCATGTTCCATTGGGATATTTTTAGGTTTTAGTGCAAGTGAAGCTTGCTGAACGACTGTATATTCGGCAAAAGCACCATTCAAATCTGTCTTGGCATACACTTCATCACCGACTTTGAACTGAGTAACATTTGAACCAACTTGAGCAACTGTGCCTGCAAAATCATTGCCTAAAATAAATGGAAACTTAATGGGCAGGATTGCTTTGAATTCACCTTCGAGTACTCGTAAGTCAAGAGGATTAATACTTGCTGCATGAACCTTAACAAGTACGGCATTTTCTGTAATAGATGGTTCAGGCTGTACATCTAGCTGTACGTCTTCGATTTTTCCATAACGTTTAATGTAGGCTGCTTTCATTTGGGACCTCTATATATTTCTTTTTTGATAATTAGAAATGGATGTATTGAAGGGTTAGACTTTCAAACTTCGCTGAATCAATGTGTCAAAGAGATTTACAGGCGCAAATCGTCTTAGGTTTTTTAATCGCTTTGCAGTTTTACCTGCGGTATAGCGCGAAAGTATCTGTGGGCTATTGATTACTTTTAAAATAGTTTGGGCAACAACATCAGGACTGCCTGATTTATTTATTGATTTTATCATTTGTTGATGTAGCTTCTTGCGAATGTGGTCATACGCTAAGATTTTTGCATCTGCTTCAAGTAAGTTTATGCCTAATGACGTTTTAGTGTAAGCAGGTTCAATCAATGAAACACGAATCCCTTGTGTCCTCAGCTCATGATCCAAAGACTCTGAATAACCTTCAAGTGCATGTTTTGACGCAGAATAAAGCGCACCAAACGGCATGGGCAGAAGTCCTAAAATAGAACTAATATTCAGGATAAGTCCTGATTTCTGTTGACGCATAATAGGGATCACTGCACGGATCATTCTGACAGCACCAAAAAAATTGGTATCAAAAATAGCTTGAGCTTGTTGCATCGAACTTTCTTCAGCACCAGCGGGTGCGATTGCAAATCCAGCATTATTGATCAAAACATCAATTCGACCTTCATTTTCAAGAACTTGCTCTACTGCATGAGTGACTGATTCATTGTTATTTACATCTAGTTCAATTAGATGAAATTTATATTGAGCAGCATTAGTTATATCTCTACTCGTACCATAAACAATAAAACCAGACTCAAGTAATCGTTCTGCCGTTGCTAAACCAATGCCAGAAGATGCACCTGTAATAAGAACTATTTTACTCGTCATACCAAATTTCCCACTCGTAGTGTGTAGGTGATTGGGCAACCAATTTCACCGTGATGTTTTGATCATAATCTAAAATTAAAATAGTTACTACTAAAAAGATAGTGACAATGTGTTTTTGCTGATGTATGGTTAATATTAAATTGATACTGACCTTGTTTTTATTCTCTTTACACAGGGGATAATTCATAAAACTCAGTGAAATCAGCTTAATGCATTAAATCCGAGGATTAAAAGAAGTGAATTTTGTACTGAATACAATTGCGATGGGATTAACGGTAGTCTCTATTTTTAGCGCACCATCGATTCAAGCAACTGAGATTTCATCTAATATCGTTGCCAATCAGCAAGTTGTTGAAATCCGTCAGCTAGATACAAATTGGAAAAATGTACCGACCCAATTTATTAATGCTGGTGGAATTAACTTCGCCTACAGAGAATATGGTCAAGAAAACAGAGGAACACCTGTCATTTTTCTCAATCATTTGGCTGCTGTGTTAGATAATTGGGATCCACGAATAGTTGATGGAATTGCAGCGAAACATCATGTTGTTATTTTTGATAATCGTGGTATTGGCGCTTCTACTGGCTTACCTGCAAAGTCAATTGAACAAATGGCAGACGATGCAATTACTTTTATCCAGGCGAAAGGATTTAAACAAGTCGACTTATTTGGTTTTTCTATGGGAGGGATGATTTCTCAGGAGATCGCTTTAAAGCAACCTCAATTGATTCGAAAAATGATTTTGTCTGGAACTGGGCCTGTGGGTGGGACAGGAATCAGTATTGTTGGACGCGTTTCGAATTGGGATTTAATCCGTGGCATAGCGACTCGCCAAGACCCTAAAGTCTATTTATTTTTTACGCGTACAGATAATGGTAAAGCTGCTGCAAAAGAATTTGTGCAACGTATCAATGAACGTCGTGAAAATCGTGATAAGGAAATCACCCTTTCTGCTTATCGTGCCCAGCTTAAAGCATTAAAAAAATGGGGAAATAAAAAATCTGTTGATCTCTCCGTCATTCAACAACCCGTCTTAGTTGCCAACGGTGATCATGATCGCATGGTTCCGACAATCAATAGCTATGACTTGGCAAAACGCCTACCTAATAGCAAGCTCATTATCTATTCAGATGCAGGGCATGGTGGCATTTTTCAATTTCATCAAGATTTCGTAAAGCAATCACTCACTTTCTTGGCCAAATAAAATTAGACCCAACCCAATATTTAAAAATTAGGACGATGAAAATGACCACAATTACACACCAAACAGCTAAAACTCAGTTCATTGACG
Organism: Acinetobacter sp. ANC5681; assembly: GCF_023488045.1. Classification (NCBI taxonomy): domain Bacteria; kingdom Pseudomonadati; phylum Pseudomonadota; class Gammaproteobacteria; order Moraxellales; family Moraxellaceae; genus Acinetobacter; species Acinetobacter sp. ANC5681. Next base: position 134,715 of record NZ_JAMFKZ010000006.1, on the reverse strand, counting down.
TCAATGGAACAACATTCGCTTACCGTCGCTGGGGGAATACTGAGACAGAACAGCCTCCTTTATTTTTTCTTCAACATTTTCGTGGTGGTTTAGATAACTGGGATCCATTGATTACTGATGAATTGGCAATCGGAAGAGAGGTTATTTTATTTAATGGTCGTGGTGTCGCTTCATCTACAGGTCAGCCACGTACCCGTATTGAAGATATGGCTGATGACGCAGCTTTGGTAATTCAGGCTTTAAGTCTAAAACAAGTTGATGTATTGGGTTTCTCATTAGGAGGATTTCAGGCACAGGATTTGGCACGTCGCCATCCTGAGTTGGTCAGAAAATTAATGCTTTTAGGAACAGGGCCACGAGGTGGAAAGCCTAGAGGCGATGATCCAGATGTTGCTGCTTTAGTCTTAAAGCATGCAACCAGTGCTGTACCATCTGAAGAAGATTTTCTGTTCTTATTCTTTGGTCGGTCAGAGGCTGCAATTCAAGCAGGCCATGATTTTTGGCAACGTCGCCATCAGCGCAAAGATCAAGATCCCGCAAGTTCTGTTGAAGTAATGCAAGCTCAGATTGAAGCCAATATGCATTTTTTACCGAAACTTGATGAACAAGACCCTTTTGCTCATTTGCGCGAGATTAAACAGCCTACTTTTATTCTGAATGGTGTAGATGATGTGATGATTCCAACCATCAATGCTTATCAGATGGCGCTTAATATTCCTAATGCACAGCTATTTATTTATCCAGATGCTGGACATGGTGCACAGTTCCAATACCCAGAACGTTTCGTCAAGCATGCAATACAGTTTCTGGATGAGTAATTCATCAGAATACCAACGCATTTAATTTTTTAAATTGATGAACTGAGAAATAAAATGATGAGATTTAAGTTATTACTATGGATGTTGACGAAATTACTGCAACGGGCTGTGAAAGCCAACCCAAAATGTGCAGCCTATGTGAAAGATAAAAAAGTCACATTTCAAATCCAAACGGCAAGTGGTAAAGGGCGTTATTTTGAAGTCAAAAACGGCAAGATAAACTCTCATGCAGGACAAACCCAATCACCTAGTTTTACTTTTACGTTTAAGACAGGTAGTACAGGCTTTGCTGTGTTATCAGCGAAAGATAGTGTAAATACATTCCTCTCTGCCATCAGAACATAGGATCTTGTGATCACTGGAAACTTTGTAGATGTCATGTGGTTTCAGAGTTTGGTAGATTTTATTCAGCCTCATCCTGAGCCATCTTAATGTTGAGAGCGAAAAAGCACTCAGAACGAGTGCTTTTTGGTTTTATCCAGTTTGTTGATGAATCATTCGAGTGCCAATTTCAGCTCCCGTGATTTGATCAATGACAATAGGTTTGATTTCAGTCCCTTGTTCTGCATCAATAAATACAGGCATCTGTTCAGGGTTTTCATAAGGTTTATGTTTACGCCCCCATGCACCAATCACAAATAACACTGGTAAAAAATCTCGCCCTGCTTGAGTTAATACATATTCTTCACGTGGAGGATGCTCTGAATATTGCCGTTTCTCAAGTAATCCTTCCTCAACTAAAACAGATAAACGTTTTGTGAGCATCGTGGGTGCAATGCCGAGGCTTTTACGGAATTGATCAAATCGTGTAAATCCTGCATGTGCATCGCGTAATATCAACATGCTCCAAGCATCACCAAGAACGGATAGGCTTCTTGCAATAGGACAGACGTCAAGGCTGGTATTTTTACTCATGATAAATTAATAAACTGAAAAGTAACTACTGAATAAATAGTAACATGATTTTCTATGCTTAACTATGCCAATCGCCTTTAAGAGGAAAGGGCTTCGTTATTGTCGCTTAATCTATAATGTTTGCTTAACTTTACGCGATGAAGTTTCTTACCTCATTATTTAGTCTTGATTATGTTTAATCGCTTCGAGCCCAGCAATAGAAAAAGTCATTAAATGTTTAACGAGTTGATTTGGTTTCATTTGTGATACATGTTGTATTGGTGTTGGGATATTGGTACTTGCAATAATGAGCATCATACACGGTGCTATTACACTCAGTACACAAGGTAATAGAGCAGGGTTATTCTCATCCAAACCTGATACTTGGCTAATTATTTTACGAACGTATTGGAATTTTCTAGCCCCATCATTTGCCATAAATTCTTGTAAATATGGTGTCGGGGAAAATAGTTCACGAATAAAAACTTTACTGTGCCAAATATCTTTCTCGACTAGCTTACTAATCAGTGTTTCAAAGAAAATTTCAAGTTTTTTTATGGGAGGAATAGAGCTTTGTACCAACTCAAATAACTGTTGTTCATTGATATAATGCGTGTGTGCTTCGGCTAGTACGGCTTTATATAAACCATCACGACCTTCAAAATGATAGTTAATGGCAGCTAAATCGACTTCAGCAATTTGAGCAATCGCTTTATTTGTCGTTTGAGCAAAACCGTTTTGAGCGATCAGGTTTCCAGCAGCTTCTAGAATCTTCGATTTAGTTACATCACCATCACTTCGCCTAGTTCTAGACATTTTTTACTCTGAATCAAACGTTACTTTTTAAGTATAGCTTTTTTTATTAAATTGATATAGTTTAAATTAAAATTGAATTTAAACTTTGGTTTTGTCGAAAAGGACTATTCCATGAAAAAGCGCATGATTGCTGGTACTCTGATCTTCATCATCGTTATTTTAGCAATTGCGATATGGTTGATTAATAAAGATAAAAAATTAGATCAGGATCTGACTCTCTTTGGTAATGTGGATATTCGACAGGTTTCTTTAGCTTTTGAACAAGCTGGACGGATTCAAACTCTTTCTGTACAAGAAGGAGATAAAGTGAAAAAAGGGGAGCTGTTGGCAACTATAAAAACAGATGCCTTAAGGATTCAAGAGCAGCAAGCGGAAGCACAGCTTAATGTGCAAAAACAGATGATCATTGCACAAGAGGTTGGAACCCGACCTGAACAAATTGCTCAGGCAAAAGCACAATTAGTTTCAGCAGAGGCTCAATTTGAAAAAGCAAAAAAGGATTATCAGCGTTTACAAGTTTTGATTAATACCACCTCAGGGCAGGCAACGAGTAAGCAGGAGTTGGATTATGCACAAAGTAGTCAAGCTACTGCTGCTGCTGCCGTAAAGGAGCGTGAAGCTAATTTACAATTATTACAAAAAGGAGCAAGAGCAGAAGACCGTGCAGCAGCCAAAGCGCAATATCAGGCGACTCAAGCCAATCTGAATTTAATTCAATATCAAATCTCTCAAAGTGAGTTACGTTCACCTGTCGATGCTGTGGTACGAGCCAGATTACAGGAGGTCGGTGATATGACTACAGCACAAAAAACAGTGTATACGCTTGCTTTGACTAACCCAAAATGGGTGCGAGTCTATGCCAATGAAAAAGATTTGAGTTCAATCAAGATGGGAGCTAAAGCTCAGGTTATTCGAGATACCGTACCTGATCAGCCGATTATAGGACAAATTGGCTATATCTCATCTGTTGCTGAATTTACCCCTAAAACGGTACAAACTGAAGATATACGTACCACATTGGTTTATGAGGTTCGTGTTTATGTTAATGATCCGAATGATCAGCTTAAAATGGGGCAGCCTGTAACGGTGAAAATTGCTAAGGTCAATTGAGTATCTCCATATGAATGCCTCGCAAAATAATATTCCTCATGTCGTGATTGCTCATAATTTACGGCAACTGTTTAAGGCAGAAAATAAGAAAAGCCCTGATATTTGTGCGCTTGAGGATTTAAGTGTGCAAATTCCATCAGGACAACTAACAGCTTTAGTTGGGCCTGATGGGGCAGGTAAAACGACTTTCTTACGTTTGATTGCGGGATTGTATCAGCCTTCAGCAGGTTCATTAGAGGTATTGGGCATTGATGTTGCGAAGAATCCTCAAATGGTACAAAACCGAATTAGTTATATGCCACAACGCTTTGGTTTGTATGAAGATCTAAGCATTCAAGAAAATCTAGATTTATATGCTGATTTGCATGGCGTCCCACAAGCGGAGCGCAAACAACGTTTTGCTCGCTTACTTGAAATTACTGATTTAAGTAAATTTACACAACGACCCGCAGGTAAATTATCTGGTGGTATGAAGCAGAAGCTTGGATTGGCTTGTACTTTAGTACGATCACCAGAATTATTATTATTGGATGAGCCGAGTGTTGGGGTTGACCCACTATCGAGACGTGATCTATGGATCATTATTGAACAATTAGTCAAAGAGGAGAATTTGAGTGTCATTATAAGTACTGCATACATGGATGAAGCTGAACGTTGCGCTGATATCTATGTCATGTATGAGGGAAAAATTTTAGAGCGAGGTGCTCCGAGGGAGTTGAGTGAGCGAGTGCGTGGTCTAACTTGGCAGGTTGAACCTCCAACAAATATGAAAGCACGCATTTTACAGACCCAGTTATTAAATATGCATCAATATATTACGGATGCTGTGCCTAAAGGTGATATCGTCCGATTTATAACCAAGCCTGATTTTCCAGAATTAGGCATTAAGCAGTTACCACAAGGTTCTATAATTACTCGTCGAGAACCAGAGCTTGAAGATGCTTTTATGTGGTTTTTACATCAAGCTCAGCAAACAAAACATAATCTGAAACAGAACAACATTAGTGTAATTGAAAGTACAGTCGTTAATGATATTGAACAACGACAACCTATTATCATCGTTAAGGATTTAGTTCGAAAATTTGGTGACTTTACTGCTGTGGCAAATACCTCGTTTGAAGTGAGGCGAGGAGAAATTTTTGGGTTGCTTGGGCCAAATGGGGCAGGTAAAACCACCACATTTAGGATGCTATGTGGCTTGTTGCCAGCTAGTAGTGGCACATTAGAAGTTGCGGGTATGAACTTACGTACTGCTCGGGCGCAGGCAAGGGCAAAAATTGGCTATGTCTCCCAAAAATTTTCTTTATACAGTAATTTGACCGTATTGGATAATCTAAAGTTTTTTGGTGGTGCGTATGGATTATCAGGAAAAAAATTAAACCAACAAATCAATGAAATCATCGAGCGTTTTGAACTAAAACCACATGCCAAAAGTGGTGATTTACCGAATGGCTTTAAGCAACGTTTGTCTATGGCTGCTGCTTTGTTACATCAACCTGAAATTGTATTTCTGGATGAGCCTACGAGTGGTATTGATCCTTTGGCGAGGCGTTCATTTTGGTACACCATCGGTGAACTTGCGAATCAAGGTATTACGATCATTATCACGACGCATTTTATGGAAGAAGCAGAATATTGTGATCGTATTGCTATTCAAGACGCTGGGAAATTGTTGGCACTAGGTTCACCCAAGCAGGTTCGGATACAGGCTGGGGACAGTGGTCTAAATGACATGAATAGTGCTTTTATTGCGATTGTTGAGCAAGCGCGTTTTCAGCAATCTAAGGAGGATGGTGTATGAAATTACCTGCATCTGTCCTACGTCTGATTGCTTTAACCCGTAAAGAAAGCCATCAATTAATGCGAGATAAGAGTAGTCTAGCAATTGGACTAATTTTACCTATTATTCTAATTTTATTATTTGGTTACGGTTTATCTTTTGATTTAAGTAATGGTCGTGTTGGTGTTGTTGTACAAAACATGACTCCTCAAAGTAATCAATTCATCACTGGATTAAATGGAACCCCATATATAACAGCAACGGTTTATCAGAATTTTCATCAAGCTGAACAGGCAATTCGGCAGGCAGAAATAGATGCGATTGTTGTATTGCCATCCAATTTTGCAGAGCAAAGTGCCAATAACAATGCTCATGTTCAAATTATTAGCAATGGTCGTTCAACGAGTATGGCTTCAGCATTACAAGGCTATGTGATTGGTGCTTTGACCACAGCTCAAACGATTCAAGCTGATCGCAGTCATATGAACTTATCAAATGGCATAATCGTTGTTGAACAACGTATGTGGTTTAATGAATCAGCCAATAGTACTTGGTTTTTAGTTCCTGGTTTAATTGTATTGGTACTCACTTTAATTGGTGCATTCCTGACAGGCTTATTAATTGCCCGAGAACGTGAACGGGGAACTTTAGAAGCTTTATTTGTTACGCCTGTGCGTCCTCTAGAAATTGTGTTGGCAAAATTAATTCCATATATCGTTATTGGTATGGTTGATATTGTGATGTGTTTGTTCGCTGCTTCTTTGGTATTTGATGTTCCAATTCGTGGTTCATTATTGTCGATTATCAGTGCATCATTTTTGTATTTGCTGGTTTCATTACTATTAGGCCTAACCATTTCTGGTATTTCTAAAAGCCAGTTTCAAGCGAGTCAAATGGCGCTATTGGCAAGTTTTATGCCTGCATTGATGCTTTCGGGCTTTGTTTTTGATACCCGAAACTTACCAATCATTGTGCAGGTGATCAGCCAAATACTACCTGCAACTCATTTCATGACACTAATCAAAACCTTGTTTTTAGGTGGGGATGATTGGGGGTTATGGTTCAAGGAATGCTTCATTTTAATGATCTATGTGGGCGTTTTTACAGTTGCGTCTTGTATATCATTGAAAAAACGTTTGAGGTAATCCGAATGATTCAAGGTGTTGTCGAATGGTTTAGTTATCTGTTGGTATTGGTGAGAAAGGAATTTCTAACCATCTTTAGCGATCCAGCAAATAGGACAATTTTATTTGTTCCTGCTTTGATGCAAGCTTTATTGTTTGGCTATGCTGCTAGTTATGATGTGAATCATGTTGATTATGCTGTCCTAGACCAAAGTAAAGGGCAAGTATCTCAGCAATTTCTATCTCACCTAGATGGTTCTGGCATATTTAACCGAACTGTTACTTTGGAAAATAATACACAAATCAAGCAAGTGATAGATGATCGACAAGCATTGGCTGTGATTACGATTCCTGCTGATTTTGAGGACAAATTGAATCGGGGAGATGTTTCTGCGATACAAGTGATTTTAGATGGACGGAATTCTTCTACGGCAGGAATGGCAGGTTCATATATCAATAATGTCGTTGCAAAAGTCAATCAAGAGCGCTTAGGTGTAGCTTCCACGATCAATATTGAAACACGTACTTGGTATAACCCAAATCAGGAATCGAGATGGGGAATGATGCCCTCTTTAATTGCAGCTCTAAGTATGATGCAAACCCTATTGTTATCTTCTTTATCTGTTGCTAGAGAAAGAGAGCAGGGAACCTTCGATCAATTGTTAGTTACGCCATATACACCTATTCACATCATGATTGGGAAAGCACTCCCTCCAATTTTTGTAGGGCTGATGCAGTCTACAATTATTCTGGTCATTATCATGTTTTGGTTCCAAATTCCCATGAATGGCTCGCTGCTCTTACTCTATTTTGGGCTGCTGTGCTTTAATGTTGCTATCGTCGGTGTTGGTTTATCTATTTCTGCAATTTCATTGAACATGCAGCAATCAATGTTGTTTACTTTCTTTTTGATTATGCCATTAATGTTATTGTCAGGGCTTTTAACTCCTGTCCAAAATATGCCACATATTTTGGAATTAGCAACTTATGCTAACCCATTACGTTTCGGTATTGACCTTGTGCAAAGAGTTTATCTAGAGGGCGCGACCTTTTCACAAGTGAAATGGGATTTTGCGCCTATGTTTGTATTGGCAGTGATAACTTTACCTTTAGCCGCATGGCTGTTTAGAAATAGATTGTCATAGAGTTAGGTCTTTTAGATTGAAGAATAATGTGTTGGGCTGAATTTAAATTTAAGAACTAAAAAAAGAAGAGATTTCTCTCTTCTTTTAAATAGGTGATCCATTCTAGATCAGGTTTAAAACTCTTCTACAATACTGTTTCAATATTGTTAAATAAGTCCTGTTCGATAATTTTGGTATTTTCAATATCATCCCCCGTTTGTAAAGCTCGATTAACTGCATGACGTGTTGCACGTGTGATCAATGAGTTTAAATCACGACCTGAATAATTTTCAGTTTGTTTTGCAAGCTGTATCGCAATGGTTTCAACATCAAAATTAGTTGGTTTTTTCCGTAAAATATTTGCAATGATTTGCGAGCGGGCGAATTCATTCGGTAAGCCAATCTCGATCTTTCGTTCTAAACGAGACATTAAAGCACTATCAATATTTTCAGGGTAGTTACTTGCTGCTAATAAAAAGACTTGCCCTTCTTTGGTTGCAATACCATCTAACTCTTGTAGCATTTGCCCTACAATTTCTTGAATAAAGCTGTCATTTGACCCATTACGTGCTCCAGCCACAATATCAATTTCATCGATAAAAAGAATACAAGGGGCTTGAGAACGGGCTTGTTCAAATAATTGTTTTACTTTGCTACCAGACTGTCCAATGTAATTTGCTTTTAAATCTGATGTTGTTGCACCAATGAAGGATAGGCCTGATTGGCTTGCGAGTACGCGTGCAATTTGGGTTTTACCTGTCCCTGGTGGGCCGTAAAGTAAAATACCTTTTGGGGTAGAAATACCTAATTCAGCAAGTTTTTCAGCATTACGAAGTTCTTTACCTAAATTTTGAAATTCCGACATCGTTGAATTTGGTAAAACAATATCATCCCATGTCATTGCTTTTACATTTGTTGAGCCTTTTCCTCGAATTTTACGGATATGTTCAAGTAACATATCTGCATTCAAGTCACGGTTAAGGCTTTCTGCAACTAAGGAGGCAATCAATGTATGTAAATCACGCCCTGACATACCTGCTGTTTCATGCACAATATCATCATTAACTTTAAACTGCATGTCGGCTTGGGCAAATTCATTCTCTAAAATTCGTTTGCGTGCTTTGCCATTTGGTAGACCAATCTCGATTGTTGTTGTAAATCGTGAAAGAATAGCATTATCAATAATATCCTTACGATTCGTTGCAGCAACCACAAAGACTTTACCTGCATCTTGATTAAAACCATCCCATTCAGAGAGGAAGGTTTGTACTAATTCATTGCCAAAAGCATCCGTATCAGCTCCACCTCGACGAGCAAACGTACTCTCGCATTCATCAATAAATAAAATTGTAGGTGCATTGTCTCGGCATCGTTGCCATAACGCTTTGACTTTGGGTGCAGTTTGACCAATATATCCTGCTTTTAGGTCAGAAATATTGACTGCTTCAAAATGGCAATTTGCATGCTTTTGTAATTTACGAGCTATTAATGTTTTACCTGTTCCAGGAGGGCCGTAAAGTAAAATACCTTTAGGCGTGGGTTTTCGATCTGAAATGAACAAATCTACGAGTTTTAAAATTCTATCTAAAGTTTCTTCTTCAATCGCAATATCTGACCATTCCTCAACCACAGTTGATAAGGTCTTTAATCGTTGTTGTAAGGTATTGTAATATTTATGGTCTTTAGCCCAAATTTCAGCATATTCAGAAAAAACTTGAATTGGTTTGACATAGTTTTCTAGTTTTGAAGCAACTTCTTGCAAGAATGCTTTTTGAATACTCCAAATACTTTGTTGTATTGCTCCTGCTTTGATCGGGATTAGGGCAGCTTTCCGATCATTCTTAGGCATTGATAAGACCATATGAATGTTTTCAGAGTCTATAGGCATATTCAAGGGATGAAATACAATAAAATCTGCTCCAAACAGTGGACCAAATTCGTTATTAATACGCCATGAGGAAAACACATCTTTATTGGGCCAAGGTGCTCTAACCACATCATAAGGATAAGCGCTATCACCACTTTCCTTTTCAGTAAAATGCATAAAAGAAAAGGAGTACTGCTTTAAAGACTGAATGGCATCAATTGTGTTTTGGCTTTTTTTGGTAGCAGCGATTTGTATACTTTTTTTGGATAGAAAAACATAAAGTCCAATAGCAATAAGATAACCTAAAAATTTACTACTAATTAAAAATCCAATCAGAAAAGGGATAACTAATATTAGGCCAATCCAAAGCATAATCACAAATTTTTGATTGATAAATAAGGGGCGTAAGCTTAATCCTAATCCAATACATTCTTTTCGAGCTTGAGTTAGAACTTGATCAATTCTATTTTGTACAAGTGTGTGAATTGTGAGTTCTACATCCTGTACAGCTGTTTCAACATCTGAATAGTACTGAAATGCTTGCTCTTTAGATGTATTGACTTCTTTTGCTGCTGCCTCCAGTGCTTGATTGGCTTGTTGAAGTTGTTGACCAAGGTAACTTTCCTGACTTTTATCCATTATTGTTGCCACCATTGCACTGAATGAGATTGTTTTTTTATTATGCAATAAAAAAGGTGGCATTAACAACATGGATTTTATATATAATTCAAGTGAAAACATGGGGTTATTATTGTTATTTTATTTAAATAACTTTGTGATTATTGCAAGCTTATGAAAGCAGTAAATAGTCAAAAAATATTTTTTGGCTGACAATGTATTCAGCTAAAATACATTTAAGAAAAATTAGTTACGTTGGATGATCTCAGTCAAAATAAAGGTTAATAGATTTTAATATTGGTACAATAAAGAACCTCTACTTTCAGTGAATTTAGATGCTTTCATGCAGAATCTCCTACCTATACTGTAATAGAAAATTCTACTTTTAGATCCTTTTATTTTTTAGGGGGAGATGACCCTGTATAAGTGTCCTTGCATTGATAGTATCTTAAAATAAACGATTAAAATTATGGTTTGGTATATTTTTAATAGTTATCAACTTTCGAATCAGGTTATTGAATTAGTAATATTCCAAAAACTATTCTGTAATCTTCTTTATTTCTCCACAATAATCCGCCCATCTCTGCATCATGATTTTTCTTTTCTCTAAATGCTTGGTACGGTTATACGCACGACCATGCATATCTTTTACTTGATGTGCCAGTTGTTGCTCAATCAGTTCAATTGGAAATTCTAAGACCTCTTCTAAAATTGTACGAGCAGAAGCACGGAAGCCATGTCCACATGCTTGTTCACTGGTATAGCCTAAGCGACGTAAAGCTTGATTGATGGTATTTTCAGACATCGGCTTTAAGTTGGAAGTCGTTGCTGAAAATACATACTCACTCTTAGCTTTTGTTATTCGAGCAAGTTCAGAAAGTAAATGAATGACTTGAGTTGATAGAGGGACAATATGCTGAACTCCTGTCTTTGATTTTGTTTTGGGAGGGGTGTAACTCCACAAACCTTTTTCAAGGTCGATATCTTGCCATTTGGCATGTCTTAATTCGCCTGGGCGAACAAAAACTAGGGGCGCAATACGAAGAGCATATTGGGTGACTACTGAACCCTCATAGTGATCAATATCTTGTAAGAGCAAGGCAAAATCTTTAGGCTCAATCAAAGCTGCCATATGTGTCACTTTGGGTGGGGATATCGCACCTTTTAAGTCTTGAGTAACATCGCGATCACATAATCCTGTTGAAACTGCATAGCGCAGAACTTGACCACATTTCACTTTGACCTTTTTAGCAGTTTCTAATTTTCCTTCTTTTTCGTAAATCCGACAAACTTTAAGGATATCCATAGCTTTAATTTCATGGACTGGGATTTTTCCAATATGCTGATTAATTACGTCTAATAAGCGTTGTTGTCCTTTAATTGTTGATTCAGCAAAGTCTTGCTTTGCCATCCATTCATTTGTAATATTTTGGAAATTATTATTATTCGTACTTAATATCTCATTCTTAATTCTAGCCTTTTCAACATGTGGGTCGATATTTTGAGAGAGAAGGGTACGGGCTTCTTCACGTCTAATTCTTGCATCTGCTAAAGAGACTGTAGGGTATGAACCAAAGCTTAAGGAATTTCTCTTCTTGGTATAGGGGCGTGAGTAATCAAATCTCCAGCTCTTATCCCCAGTCTTAGAGATAATCAGAAATAAACCATTACCGTCGGAAAGTTTCTGTACTTTCGTAATATCTGCTTTGATAGTTTTAATCTTGGTATCTGTAAGTGGTATAACGATTTTTGGCATTTTTACGGTAGGATTTTCTTTGGTAATAGATCTTACCGTAAAAATTACCGCAAAGAAACACGCATTAAGTTGGAGTTCTCTAGACTTATTTAGATTTTAATTTTATTAAACAGTTGAATTTTATATATTTTTAATATTGGTTTGGAGTGTTGTAGATCAAACTAAACCACAAAATGGTGCGCTCAGCGGGACTCGAACCCACGTCGGTCGCTTAGGAGGCAACTGCTCTATCCAGTTAAGCTATAAGCGCATAATTTTATGATTATAAACAAAAAAGTGATTGCCTAAGCAATCACTTTTTGATGAATTTGATCAGATATTTAATCTTTCGCTTTAAGATTTAAAGCTTTATATAGCACAAACATCAATACAATCCAGATTGGGATCATCAGCACAGATTCTTTGAAACCTTGTTGCCACATGATGTACAGTACGACTGCAATGAAAACTAAGACTAAGTAGTTACTGATTGGTGACCATAACGCAGGGAAACTCGTTTTTAAATTCTTTTCCTTGACCATCGCTTTGAATTTTAAATGAGTTAAGCTGATCATCGCCCAGTTAAGCACTAGAGCGCCAACCACCACATACATCAAATGACCTAAGGCATCTTCTGGAACAAAATAGTTCAACAGTACGCAACCAAAAATCAATAAAGCAGATAATAAAACAGCAGGAATCGGTACACCTTGTTTATTTACTTTAGCGAAAACTTTAGGCGCATTCCCTTGTTGTGCTAAACCGAAAAGCATACGGCTATTGGCAAACATACCGCTGTTATATACAGATAAAGCTGCTGTTAAGATAATGAAGTTAAGTAAATGAGCCGCCCAACCAATTCCCATTTGACTAAAAATCATCACAAATGGACTTTTGTCTAAACCACCTAAATCCAGTTGGTTCCAAGGCACAAGTGAAAGGAGAATCGCTAATGAGCCAACATAGAAAACCAAAATACGCACAACAACTTGATTAATTGCTTTTGGAATGGTTTTCTTTGGATCATTCGCTTCTGCCGCAGCCATACCAATCAGTTCGATTCCACCGAAAGCAAACATAATAAAGGCAAGCATGTAAAACAAACCATCAAAACCGTTTGGAAAGAATCCACCATGTGACCAAAGGTTACTAAAAGAGGCTGTTGAATTCGCATCTGCTGTGAAAAGTAAAAACAAACCAAATAAAATCATAGCGACAACAGCTGTGACTTTAATGATAGCTAACCAAAACTCTGATTCACCATATAATTTAACGTTAGTTAAATTAATTGCCGTAATAATGACAAAGAAAAATAACACTGATTGCCAAGCCGCAATATGAGGCCACCAGTAGTTAATGTATTTTGCAACCGCAGTCAGTTCACTCATCGCAACAAGGATATATAGTACCCAATAATTCCAACCTGATAAGAATCCTGGAAACTTCCCCCAATATTGATAAGCAAAATGACTAAATGAACCAGCGACAGGTTCTTCGACAATCATTTCACCTAATTGGCGCATGATGAGAAATGCAATCAAACCACCGATTGCGTAACCCAAAATAATTGATGGTCCAGCAGACTGGATGACTTGCGCAGAACCTAAAAATAAGCCCGTACCAATAGCTCCACCCATAGCAATGAGCTGGATATGGCGGTTTTTTAGTCCACGCTGAAGTTGAGAAGAATCGTTGTTCAAAGGACTGAGCTCGACGAGGAATAAGTGGAATATTCTAATAGATTGCAAAGTTTTAGCCTAGTAAAAGTACAGCTTGGCTATGACTGGAAAGTAGTTTTTAAAAGTTATTTAAAATCATATATTTGAACGAATGGTAAACTAGGTGGTGGTGGTATTTTAGACATTTAAATCAAACTTTTGTTTTTTAAACAGCAGTTGTTTATTTTCGTGCCATTGTTGAGTTATTCAACTTTACTCAATATATACGATGTGCTTTATCTATTCCGTTTTGCTTTAATCGTATAGTCGTATGGCATTTCAGATGACTCTACGATAATTTAAGCTCACATTCACTTGCACCAAGAACATGATAAAAGGATGAAATTGACATGAGTTCAGTACCACAAATTAAAGTCCCTGCAACCTACATGCGTGGTGGCACGAGTAAAGGTGTCTTTTTCAATCTCAATGATTTACCTGAAGCCGCACAAGTTGCAGGAAAGGCACGTGACTTGCTCTTGCTACGAGTTATAGGAAGTCCAGATCCTTATGGTAAACAGATTGATGGTATGGGCGGTGCAACTTCAAGTACCAGTAAAACTGTGATCTTGGCAAAAAGTGCCGAGCCAGAGCACGATGTCGACTATTTATTTGGACAAGTTTCAATTGATCAAGCTTTTGTAGATTGGAGTGGTAACTGTGGCAACTTGACAGCAGCAGTCGGTTCATTTGCGATTTCTAATGGTTTGGTCGATGCAGATCGTATTCCTGAAAATGGGATTTGTACGGTACGCATTTGGCAAAAGAATATTCAAAAAACCATTATTGCACATGTCCCAGTAACTAATGGTCAGGTTCAAGAAACAGGTGATTTTGAATTAGATGGAGTGACTTTCCCTGCAGCAGAGGTGCAAATTGAATTTTTAGACCCTGCTGATGATGGTGAAGAGGGTGGGGATATGTTCCCTACAGGAAATGTTGTTGATCAATTGGTTGTGCCTGATGTTGGAACATTCCAAGCGACATTTATTAACGCAGGTATTCCAACTATTTTCTTGAATGCTGAAGATATTGGCTATCAAGGAATAGAATTACAAGATCATATTAATGGGGATGCCGCAGCCTTAGCACGTTTTGAAAAAATTCGCGCATATGGTGCAGTTCAGATGGGCTTGATCAAAGATATTTCAGAAGCAGCAGCACGTCAGCATACACCTAAAATCGCTTTTGTTTCAGAACCTAAAAGCTATACTTCTTCAAGTGGCAAAACTGTTGAAGTATCAGATGTTGATTTATTGGTACGTGCATTGTCTATGGGTAAGCTACATCATGCCATGATGGGGACAGCAGCCGTGGCGATTGGAACGGCAGCCGCAATTCCGGGTACTTTAGTGAATTTAGCAGCAGGTGGTGGCGAGCGTGAAGCAGTTCGTTTTGGTCATCCATCAGGCACTTTACGTGTCGGTGCTCAAGCCGAGTTAATTGATGGGAAGTGGGCTGTCAAAAAAGCGATTATGAGTCGTAGTGCACGTGTATTGATGGAAGGTTGGGTACGTGTGCCGGGTGATACTTTCTAAATGCTGATTTGATTTTATGAATAAAGCCTTCGTTTGAAGGCTTTATTATTTTAAAGTTATTAAAAACACAAAAACAATTTCTCTAAATAAATAATGTTATGATGTTGTCATTCTGGCAAGTTTTTGTCGGTTGATCCTTTCATTAAAATTTCCCGAGGCAATCGTGTCATCTATTTCTCAAGTTAATGCGGATGTTTTACAACAATCTCAACAACGTATTCAACAAGATTTATTGACAGCATTGGCTGCATTTTCTATTCCTGAACCTTTAAAGTCAGCCGTTCATCATGCAGTAATGTTGGGCGGCAAGCGTGTTCGTCCTGCATTATGTTATGCAACAGCAGCTTTATTGCCAAATCATAATTTTGCAGCGGCCCGTCGTGCTGCCGTTGCAATTGAGTTAATACATTGTTATTCCTTAGCACATGATGATTTGCCGTGTATGGATAATGATTTGTTACGTCGAGGTCAACCAACTTGTCATGTAGCATTTGGCGAAGATACTGCACTATTGGCTGGTGATATTTTACAGTCCATGGCATTTGAGATATTGGGCAGCCGTTTGTTTGATGAACAAGGTCAAGGTACAGATGCAGCCATTGTCTTAAAACAAATGCAGATTTTGGCGACAGCAAGCTCTAAAATGGTTTGCGGACAGGTGCTTGATTTACAAGCTGAAGGTAAACAAGTTGATCAAACTGAATTAGAAAATATTCACCGTAATAAAACGGGTGCATTGATTCAAGCTGCGATCATGATGGGTGCAGTGACTATCTTTACTGGGACAGATCAAGCAATTCCTAAACTACGCCAATTTGGGCAAAGCATTGGTTTAGCTTTTCAGGTTCAAGATGATATTTTAGATATTACAGCAAGCACTGAAATTTTAGGTAAAACTGCGGGTAAAGACGAGCAAGTGCAAAAATCTACTTATCCTGCATTGATGGGATTGGCTCAAGCTCAGGCTTATGCTCAAACTTTACACGATCAAGCTTTTGAAGCATTAGCATATTTCGGGGATGATGCTAAAGAACTTGTTGAAATTTCTCAATTCTTGTTAGCACGCCAAAGTTAACTAGAGGAACATAATGAATATTCAGTCGTTACGTGTTGTTTTTACTCTTTTTAGCGATGCTCTTTGTGGTGTGCTATCGTATGAAGTGGTCGTTATGTATTTTTAATTTGGGCTTAGTTGCAGCAATTTTACCTTTTGGTCCTTTTATTTTTGATAAAAATTAAACAACTGACTGAAAATCGCTGAAATTAGATATGTATGGATGATTAGAGTGTATATAAAATATGCTCTCACTATTGTTGATTTTGATTAAAGATTTTCAAAAGTTCATTAAACTCTTTGTGTTGTCCTTTAAAAGCAATAATCCAAAAGATAAATTGGACCATAAATAGAATACAGAAAATTTGAATGGCAAATTGATGAAAGAAATAGTTTAACAGCCATGCAAAGCTTAAAAATACAATTTGGAAAAATGGGATAGCTGGAATGATGGAAGCCCCAGCATTAGGCTTTCGATCATTTTGGAGGTGGACGATATTACCTTGTAATGCTGATAAAATTATGTTTTGCCAAGTGAAAATAAAGCTTAATACAAATGCAATGATGTATATCATCTTAAAGAATATTCCTATAGGGTTGGATGGTAATCCAACCCTATATTTAAGTAATATTTTATAGGGTAATGATTTTAGGACAGATTGTTATCTGTCCTGACTATAGCCTGATTAATGATATTAATGTTTCCCCATAATTCCACGGATAGCATTAAGTACATCCGATGGGAGTACCACAGTTTTTGCATTGTTTGATTTAGATAGATCCTGCATTGCTTTCACATATTGCTCACCCAATAAATAAGCAACAGGAATTTCTTTATCGCCTACAGCAGTGGTGATCATTTCAATCGCACGTTGTGAAGATTCAGCAAGGACTACCTGAGCTTCTGCATCACGACGGGAAGCTTCTAAACGACCATCCGCCTCTAAAATCGCAGCTTGTTTTTCACCATCTGCTTTCGTCACCGTTGCACGACGTTGACGTTCAGCCGCTGCTTGTGCTTCCATCGCAGCTTGCATGGTGTGAGATGGTTGAATATCTTGAATTTCAACTGTTTTAAGGGTAATGCCCCAATCTGAAATGTCATCAGAAATGGCAGCTTTTAATTTCGCCTTAATGTGGTCACGAGATGATAAAGCATCATCTAAATCCATTTCGCCGACGATCGAACGTAATGAAGTTTGCACTAGATTTTGAATCGCCCACGTATAATTTTCAATTCCATACACGGCTTTTTCTGGAGTTGTTAGATTGATATAAGCGACTGCATTCATCACTAAAACAGCATTGTCTCGAGTAATCACTTCTTGTGATGGAATATCTAACACAATATCTTTAGTTGTAATTTTATATGCCACTTCATCGATATAAGGAATAACAAAGTTCAGACCCGGGTTTAGGGTGGTATGGTATTTACCTAGACGTTGTACAATCCATTTATACCCTTGAGGAACAATACGCACCCCTTTAAAAATAGTTATGCCAATAAAAGCTAAAAGTGCTAAGACAACAATATTACCGATATACATTGGAAACCCTCTTTATGTTTATGAGTTGCTGTGTGGTTGAACGACTAAATCATTACCTAAAATATCAATTACTCGGACACGATCACCAACTTGTACTGGAGCTGTAGAACGGCAATTCCACTCATCAGAACCTAAAAGGGGCATGGGAAAGCGTACGACGATTTGTCCATGATCAAGTCCAGTTTTAATCACCATACCCACTTGCCCTATGGTTGATTCACGCGCTAGACCTGCTTTAGTTTTATCAATTGAAAGTGGTTTGATAAACTTGAACCAAAGAATCGTACATAAAATGGATAAAATTCCCCATGTGATCACTTGAGTGGTAAAGCCGATCATTGGGAAAAGCCATAGTAAAATGCAGACCATAATTGCGGCTACGCCAAACCATAACGCAGCAAAAGCGGTCAAAATCAACTCTGAAAGGATCAGCAAAATTCCTAATATAAACCAGTGCCAAGGTTCAACTACAAACTCCATAGATTTGCTCGCATCATTAAACTGAGTTAGGTGAAAAACATTCACTTTGGCACTGTAGCAGATCATTATGTTTATGAATATAAAAAGATTGTTTTTTTAGATATTGGGGCTGATGATTATTATAAAATAGCAGCAGCCCCTGAAGATAATGATTAGAATTTAGCTTTTGCTGCAGGTTTAAATGCAGCAGGAGATTTCTTAAATGTTGCAATTGCATTTTGGATTGATGTAATTTTCGCTTGAGCCGATTTTTCGCCTTCTAAAATTGCTTGATTACTCGATTTCAGATCAAGTACACCCAAATGACCGACTTTCGGTTGAATTACAACATTTGCTTGGCTCAATTCTTGATTAATACTTTGTTGCCCCATAATATTAATGGTCTGATCCAATAAACCCCACATGCTTAATGGTTTATCACCTGTTGGACGTGCAGATATATCGACTGCAATCACAATATCAGCACCCATATCTTTCGCAGTTTTCACAGGAATAGGACTGACTAAACCACCATCTACATACTTGGTATTACCGATCACAGCTGGAACAAAGACGTTGGGAATACTGCAAGAGGCTCGTACGGCTTGACCTGCATTTCCTTTAATAAACTCAGCTTTTTTACCATTGTCTAAACGAGTGGCAACCGCCGCAAAGCGAATTGGAAATTTTTCAATTGGTTTGTTACCAACTTGCGTATTGACATAGTTTTGCAGTTTTTGCCCAAGGATAATGCCTTGGCTATTGATGGTAAGATCACGCAAATCAGATTCTTGCAGTTTTAATGCGAGATTTTGCATTTGATAAGGGGTTTGCCCACTTGCATAAATACTTCCAACAAAGCTACCTGCACTTGTTCCAGTGACAATCTTAGCTTTAATACCATGAGATTCTAAAACTTTAATGACGCCAATATGCGCAAAACCTTTTGCACCACCTCCACCTAAAGCCAAAGCAATAACAGGTTCACGAGCTTTAATCGAAGTCGTAGGAGGAGCATTTTTTACAGTTTGATCACAACCAAATAAAGCTAAGCTGAATAAAGCCAAGCAAGACAGTCGAGCAATTTTCATATGAAGTGGAGATAAAATAGACAAAAAGATGGGCACATCAGAGCAGATTTACCCCTAATTTTCTAGTCCTTTTTCACTAGTTTTTGTAATGGTTCTGCCAGCCAAGCAGGATTCTTTGGAGAAAAATGACCAACATAATGCTGCATAATCTGTTCAAGGTCATTTTGATAGTGACCTGTTGGTGTAAATGCTCCTAGGCTGTAAATAGTTTTGCGATCGTAGTCGAAAGCAAACATCACTATGGGTATTCCTGCTGCATGAGCTATATGATAAAAGCCACTTTTTATTTTTTCAGCTTTTTTCCGCGTTCCCTCGGGCGCCATGCCAACCCAAATTTTGTCATATTTGTGAATAGTCGCAACCACTTGCTCAGTGAGGCCATTGGTGCTGTCACGGTGAACAGGAATGAGTCCTGCCCAATCTAAAATTGACTTAAAAGGTGGTTTAAATAAAGTATCTTTTCCCAAAACTGTAATTTTTAAACCGAGCCCTCCAATTGCCAAGAAACCATACCAACCATCAATATTTGAAGTGTGTGGAGAAATAATCGCAACTGCTTTGGGTAAGTTTGGAATTTCTCCAACCACAGTCCAACCTTGTCCTAAAAACAGTTTTCTACACAAAGTACGACTGAAAGCCGTTCCACGTTGCGGAACTAACGGAGGTAAGTCAGGAAAATATTGTGGCATAAATCTGTAAATACGATGACAACTACAACTTATGTTAAACGCTCATGAGTGGTCTAGCATTGGCAAAAACTAAGATTTTATTGCCAGATCAATGAAAGGATTGGATACTTGAGTTCTCTCTTTTGTTACTCTGGAAAACTGTAAATGCTTAATCTTCGACAGATTTACATTTTATTGTTTTCTTTATATTGGGCACAGGGATTACCTGTAGGTTTCATGACCCATGCCTTACCCGTAATTTTAAGGGCACAAGGTGTCTCTTTAGCACATATCGGTGGTTTTGGTTTACTGATGCTACCTTGGTCGATCAAAATCTTTTGGGCGACGTATGTTGATCGTTTTGCACTTTCTCGTTTAGGGCATTACCGTAGCTGGATTATTCCGACGCAATTATCCAGTGTTTTTATTTTGGTTATTTTGTCATTTTTCCCTATTCAAGCACTTGATCAACCGAGTTATTTATTTATTTTCTTTGTCTTACTTTTTTTGATGAATTTTACTGGTGCGACACAAGATATTGCCACAGATGCTTTAGCTGTCAATTTACTCAAACAGGATCAACAGCATTGGGGTAATACTTTTCAAGTGATTGGTTCACGCTTAGGATTTATTGTTGGTGGTGGAGCAGTGCTTTGGTGTTTAGATTGGTTAAATTGGCAAAAGACATTTCTTATTTTAGCCATGTTGGTCTTTTTGAATACCCTACCTATTTTGTTTTATCGAGAGCCTAGGCATGATTTTACAAATAGCGCGCAGACAACTTCTTCGATTTCATTTAGCCGATCAATTAAAAATTATCTTACGTATTTTACATCTTCTCAAGAGTTAAAAACGTGGTTGATGGTCTTATTGAGTTTTAAAGTTGCTGATGGTTTGGCAGGACCAGTATTAAAACCTTTGATGGTAGATATGGGCCTAAATTACACCCAAATAGGTGTTTTTATCACCATATTTGGTGCTATGGCAGCGCTGGTGGGAGCAGGTGTTGCAGGGCTTTTATTGAAACATTTTTCCAGAATACAATGCTTAATTACTTTCTCAATCCTGAAGATCATCAGTTTAGTTGCTTATACGGGCATTGCTTATGGCTATGAAACTAATCAGCAGATTACGCCATTTTGGTTATATATCGTCAATGCATTTGAAGATGCATGTTCAGCAATGTTATTGGTGGTCATCTTAACTTTGATTATGCAGTACAGTCGCAAAGCATTTGCAGGTACAGATTTTACTTTCCAGGTATCGATTATGGCTACCATGAGTGGTTTACTCTACTTAGGAAGTGGAATTTTGGCTGATGCGATTGGGTATTATCGTTACTTATGTTTGATTTGTATGGTTGCTATTTTGTGTCTATTCCCGATGTTCTATTGGAAAGAAAATACAAGATGAAAACAAATTTTTATTACAAATTTCTTTTAATATTTCTTAATTTTGAAATATAAAGGATAGTTTTTATATTGCTTCATTCGCAAAGTTTATTGTTTTAACTCAAAGTCTCGTGATTGCGTATAAGTATTTTTCATGGAATAGTGTTTTTAATAATATTATTTAATTCATTGAAATTTATTAATAAAAAACAATTTTTTATAAAATTCATAAAATGTAATTGATGTGTGTAAAAATTAAACTTTAGTCGAAAATAGAATAAATAAATAATATTTTAATCGTTTTGTCATATAAAGTTAATGTGTAGGATTTGTTACAAATTTAGCTAGGACGTAAACAATGAAAATCAAAATTGTAACAGCAGCAGTGCTTGGTTTACTCGCAACATCAACATTTGCAGCACCAACAATCTATGGTGAGATTGATGCCAGTGTTGATTATTTACCAGAAAAAAATGCAACGATTGGAAATAAGGATGTTTGGGAAATTAGCTCAAATATTTCGTTCATTGGGATTAAAGGCGATGAAAAACTCACTGATCGTTTAAGCGCTGTATATGCTGCAGAATGGGGTTTAAGTGCTGATGGCGATACCACTGATTGGAGCCAACGTAACCGCTTTGTTGGTTTGAAAGACGCTCAGTTAGGTACAGTTAAAATTGGTAAACATGACACACCAGTCAAGCAACTCTCAAGTGTTGTAGATACCTTCAACAACTATGTTGCTAACAAAGCAGATGTAACAGGGATTTTTACTGGCGAAAACCGTATTGATAATGTAGTGATCTATGAGTCACCTGCAGTCAAAGTTCTTGATGGTGCATTTAAATTTAATGCTTTACTGGCAACAGGTGAGGCGACTGGGATTAAGCAAAGCAGTGGTGGTGCTAAAGTTGAAGGTCAGGGCTTAGGTGATGCTTGGTCAGCTTCGGTAACTTATGAAAATCCACTTTTTGTTGCGGGTCTTGGTTATGACAAAGCGATCCCAAGTACGTTCTTAGGTAAAGGTATTTTAAATGCATCTGATCCTGAAATTGCTGGCGGATCAGTGTTTGCTGCTGCAAATACAGTTCGTGCGATTGGCCGATTAAATCCAATTGAAGGTTTAGCGCTTAAAGCACTTTATCAAAGTTCAGAAGTTGAAGAAACTTCTTATGCTGATGCAGGTGATGCAACTAAATGGGCTGCAAAAGCTAAAAATATTGATGATGCACAAGGTTGGTTAGTTGGTGCTGAATATAACATTCCACAGTCTAAAAACTGGACAGTGAAAGCTCAATACAGCCAAAACGATACCAGTTTCAAAGACAACAGTGCAGACTTCAAAGCCAAACAAGTGATTGCTGGTGCTGACTATGCATTTAGCAAACAAGTTAAAACATACGGTTATGCAGGTTATCTAACGCTTGAACAAGCGGACAAAAAAGATAAGCAACCTGTAGCAGGATTAGGTTTAGAATTTAAATTCTAATATCTTGTATCTAAAAACACCCCCTAAGTTTGACTTAGGGGGTGTTTTTTTATTTCTATTTTATTATGTTGTAATATAATCATTTAACTGAATAAAATGATTTTCGATAATAAAACTAAGATAAATTTTAGATGGAAAGTAAATGGAATTCATTGTTTTAAAATGAATTATTTTGAAATATACTTTGATGTCTAGATATAGATCCATTGTTTTGTTAACTCTCAATTATTTAGTTTAAGTCATTTTTAAGTTTTTATTCTTATCTTAAGCAAGTTAAGAAATCTATTTTCAGACTGTGAAGATCATGTTCCTACAGAAACTCAAGACCAAATCGATATCCTTGTTTGCATTTAATCTATTGCTTGCAATATGGTTAGGTATTTTTCTTAACTTAGCTTTTTATGAAAAAATCCAATCGCTTACGCCCTATACTGGGATAAAAGCGGGAATGTTTGTCGCAGCATCCGTTATAGTCGTTGTTGCAGCTTATCATTTTATTTTTCAGCTTTTTAACTGGAAATGGACAGCAAAACCAATAGCGATTGTTTTAGTTTTTATTGGTGGCTTTGCTTCATATGCTGTGAATACGCTTGGTGTTTTAATTACATCAGACCAAGTGCAAAATTTAATGCAAACTGATGTTGCTGAAGCACGTGATACATGGTCTTGGCATTTAGTTGTATGGACATTAGGAATGATAGTACTTCCCATCATTGCTATTTTAATGGTGAAGTTAAAGCCTGAACCAATGCTGCGTCAAATTGTAAAAAAAGTGATTGCTTCAATTGTTTCATTGGCTTTGGTTGGTGGATTATTGTTTGTTTTTTACGTTGATTTTGCAGCGATATTCCGTGAACACCGTGATTTAAAGGGAATGATCTCACCGCAAAATATGATTGCTTCATTTGCTTCATATTATAAGAAGAAAGCACCTAAAGAAAATTTACCGTTAGTGACTTATGGTGAAGATGCTTCAATGCAGAAAGCGAATGTTGCTGCTTTACCTAAATTGATGGTTTTAGTGGTGGGTGAGACGGCACGTGCAGAAAACTTTTCTTTGAATGGTTACGCTAAGAATACCAATCCGAAGCTTGCGAAACAGGATTTAATTAATTTTGCTCAAGTGAGTTCTTGTGGTACAGCGACAGCTGTTTCCGTACCATGCATGTTCTCAGGTATGCCACGTAAAGAATATGATGAACGACTTGCAAGCCATCGTGAAGGTCTACTCGATATTGCAAAACGTGCAGGTTATCAAGTGACATGGATTGATAATAATTCTGGTTGTAAGGGAACTTGTGATCGAGTTGAACAATTTAAGATTCCAGAGCCAATTCAAAAGAAATGGTGTAAAGATGAAGAGTGTTTTGATGATATTTTAATTGATAGCCTGAAAGCTTATCTTGCAACAATTCCTAAAGATGATACGCGCCCACGCTTAGTGGTACTACATCAAATGGGTAGTCATGGTCCAGCCTATTACAAACGTATTCCAGCAGAATTTAGAGTTTTTAAACCAACATGCGATACCAATGCGATTCAGGGTTGCTCGCGTGATGCACTTGTGAATAGTTATGATAATACCTTGCTTTATACGGATTATGTTTTGGACTCATTGATTGAAACGTTAAAAGGTCAAACACAGCACGAAGCAGGTTTGTGGTATTTATCGGATCACGGTGAATCAACAGGTGAAAGTGGCATGTATTTACATGGAGCACCCTATGCAATTGCCCCGACCCAGCAAACCCATGTTCCAATGTTTATGTGGTTCTCTGATCTTTGGAAAAAACAAGCTCCAGAACAAATGAAATGTTTAGCGAAGCAAAATAAGAGTGAATTGAGTCAAGACAATTTGTTTCCAACGATGTTAAGTTTACTTGATGTCAAAACTAAGGTGATTGACCCTAAAAATGACATGTTAGCGACATGTTCTAACCCATAAGGTGAGATAAAGTCATGACCAAAATCTTGATGATCGAAGATGATTTTATGATTGCAGAGTCAACATTGACTCTGTTGCGCTACCATCAATTCGAGGTAGAGTGGGTCAATAATGGCGTAGATGGGCTATCCTTATTAGCAAAGCATAATTTTGATTTGGTTTTGCTTGATTTGGGTTTGCCTATGATGGATGGTATGCAGGTATTGAGACAAATCCGTCAGCGTAGTGCACTTCCAGTATTAATCATTTCAGCCAGAGATCAACTGCAAAACCGTGTCGATGGATTGAATCAAGGTGCGGATGATTACCTAATTAAACCTTATGAGTTCGATGAGTTATTGGCACGAATTAATGCACTATTACGTCGAGGTCATGCAGAAACAGCACAACTTAAAAATCAATCGCAGTTATTGAAAAATGGTGATTTGGTTCTTGATGTCGAGCAGCATTTGGCGACCTTCAAAGGACAGCAGATTGAGTTATCAAACCGTGAATGGGCAATTTTAATTCCGCTTGTAAGCCATCCAAATAAAATCTTCTCCAAAGCAAATCTTGAAGATAAGCTTTATGATTTTGATAGTGAGGTGACCAGTAATACCATAGAGGTTTATGTACATCACTTACGTGCAAAACTAGGGAAAGATTTTATTCGAACCATCCGTGGTTTGGGTTACCGACTAGGACAATCATAAATATTTATGAAAATATCTAAGCAATACTCACTGAAAAAAAGACTGATTTGGGGAACCTCGGTCTTTAGTTTGCTGCTTGGATGTTTATTAATTTTTACAGCTTATAAAACAGCTTTACATGAAGTTGATGAGATTCTTGATACACAAATGCAATATATGGCTGAGCGTTCGACTGCTCAGCCATTAACAACTGTTGTGAGTAAAGTTGAATTGCATCGCACATATCACGAAGAAGATTTATTGGTTGATATTTGGGCTTATAAAGATCAAAGTCATTTATGGCATCAAACACACTTACTCATTCCCCCTGTAAAACAAGCGGGCTTTTATAGCCAAGACACGCCACAAGGCAAATGGCGTGTCTATGTCATTCCTTTAAAAGACTATCAAATACAAGTTAGTCAGCAGGAAGATGTTCGCCAATCATTTGCTTGGGAATTGGCAGGGAGTATGTTTGTTCCCTATATTATTTTATTGCCTTTTGCGATTTTGGTTTTAGCTTTTATCATTCGTTTGAGTTTAAAACCTCTCGACGATTTCAAAACAGAATTAAGGCAACGTGATTCAGATGGTTTAGCACCTATTGATGGCAATGATTATCCTCAAGAGTTGATCCCAACTATTGAGGAGATGAATCATTTATTTGAACGAATTCAACATGCTCAAACCGAACAAAAGCAGTTTATAGCAGATGCTGCACATGAATTACGAACACCCGTCACTGCACTCAATTTACAGACCAAGATTCTGATTAGTCAATTTCCTGAACATGAAGCATTGCAAAATTTGAGTAAAGGCTTGGCACGTATTCAGCATTTGGTGACGCAGCTTTTAGCTTTAGCAAAACAAGATGTTGGATTAAGTTTAATCGAACCAAATACTCACTTTCGTTTGAATGATGTCGCACTCAATTGTGTTGAACAGCTTGTTAATCTTGCAATGCAAAAAGAAATTGACTTAGGTTTTGAACGTAACGATTTGATTGAAATGCAAAGTCTTGAATCAACTGTTCATTCAATTATTTTTAATCTGATTGATAACGCGATTAAGTACACGCCAGATCAAGGTATTATTAACATTTCGGTTTACAGTGACAGTGACGATTTTGCTTGTATTCAAATTGAAGATAGCGGTGTTGGTATTGATGCTGAACAATACGATAAAGTTCTAAAACGTTTTTATCGAGTGCATCATCATTTAGAGGTGGGCAGTGGTCTTGGACTTTCAATTGTCGATAAAGCTACGCAGCGACTAGGTGGAAGCCTAGTTTTGTCTCGAAGCCTTGATTTAGGTGGTTTATCGGTTTTGGTTCGCTTACCTAAAAAGCTCTAAGTTTAGCTATCGATGATTTGATTGATTGAATTATCAAATGAGTTAAGTAATTGTTTCGGAATGCTCTTTTAAGTAACGTAAAAATAAAACACATTTCTGAATACGTTTGCCATCATTACCAACTTTGCTAATATTAAAGTTCAGAACCCATTTTAAGCGTTTCCCAACTTTGCATACATCACTATAAACTTGCGGTTCAGCAAGGAGGGCTTGATAAAGAATTTGACTAGCATCGGATAATTGTTCAAATTCGAAATGATAGGCTGTAGAAAAAATAAATAGCAACCAGTCACGAACAAAACAATCATGTAGACTCAGGACTTCATGCGGGTCAGTTTCAAAATCAATAAAACTAAATCGGTTATTTTCATCGACGAGAATGTTGCGAGCGAATGCTTCGCTTAAATAGCCTTGTTTAGAATGAATATACTGAATGGCTTGAATTGATTGGCTAAATAATAATGATTTTGAATCAATATCTTTTTGACAAGCCAATGCTTGATCTAGTTGTGAGACGCTACTTTGATGTTGTGATCCGATGTCTTCAAGCAAAATTCCTTTTTTTGAAACTGCAAGGACATTCGATGTAGAAACACCTAAAGATTTGAGTGTTTGAATCCGATTGTATTCACATTGAATTGCAGTAGAACCGCCTTGATTAGGAACAGGAGTAATTGCACCTAAATTAAATATTTTTGCTAACCACTTCAATGGGGTGTAAAGCCATAAACCGTGACGTTCAGATGCTTTCTTTAACCATACTTTTTGAGAACCTAGATCGTAGGCTTGAATGGAAGATTGTTGCTTAGTTAAAGTAGTTTCTAAGAAATTTTGAAAGTCATCCATCAGCAGCAAACAGTACCTAAGTGAATATCATGATCATGCATGAAGCCATGCGAGTAGGGCATCACTTTATCATATCAGGACTCATTTGCGTTACAGAATTAGCCGCTGCATGAGCTAAATGACGTTTATACGTGATCATATAAATCACAACATTGATAGCAAAGCAAATCCAAGCTGTCCATAAATTATGACTGAGGAAATGTGCACCACGCATCATTTGTGCCCAGCCCATTGCGAAGCCAAGTAATACACCTGCAAATAAATAAAACCAAGCTCTTTTACGCTGATCGAGGCGATAAAGAAAATAGCCTGTAACTAAGGCAAAACCTGTACTTGCATGACCACCTGGAAAACAATGTCCAGCGGTTGCTGAAAAATCCCAAATAAAACCTGTGACAGTCTTATTGGTCATATCCCATGGGCAAGCATGAGCAGCTTGTGCTTTCATTAGACCAATAATGCATGTACATAACATACTGACCCAAAACATATAGCCATACTGCCAACGTTTCGCTTTGAATTTTTCTATTTTAAAAGAAGCGATCCACAGCAAGAAAAAGCTTACATAGACAATAGTTAAAACTTTTTTGACATAAGTATGATTGAGCTTTGCAAGATACCAATCGCCTTTCAAAGCAAAATCGCCAAAAGTTCCTACCCATGGTTGAATCAAATATAGATCTATTGCTCCGCCGACTGGAAACACAAATAAGAGGATAAAAAAACTCACAAATAATAAGAAACTTGCGATTAAGAAAAAACGTGTTTTTAAAATCATAGAGCATGCAATTCGGCAGAATCATAGTTTTGTTATTTAATAATTTGAAACTTAATTGTCTCTTAAAATGTTCATAAAAAAAGCGGCTGAATAGCCGCTTTAAAAAATTCTTTTTAAAACATTGATTCTTCTGAATTTGCTGAAATTTTATGAATTGAAAGATCTGCACCACGATATTCATCTTCTTGAGAAAGGCGAATCCCCATCGTAACTTTCAATATGCCATAAACGGTGAAACCACCAGCAAGCGCAATCACAATGCCTAAAACTGTTCCAATGATTTGAGAAATGATAGAGACACCTCCTAAACCACCTAATGCTTGTAGACCGAATATGCCTGCCGCAATCCCACCAAATGCACCACATACACCATGTAAAGGCCATACACCCAAAACATCATCTACTTTAAGTTTATTTTGTGTATAAGTGAATAAATACACAAACAAAGCACCCGCAGCACCACCAATTACAAGTGCACCAATTGGGTGCACAATATCGGAGCCTGCACAGATTGCGACCAAACCTGCGAGAGGGCCATTATGTAAGAAACCAGGGTCATCTTTACCCATGAAGTTTGCTGACAATGTACCACCAACCATTGCCATAAGAGAGTTAATCGCAACTAATCCTGAAATAGCATCAACGCGTTGTGCGCTCATGACATTAAAGCCAAACCAACCAACAATTAAAATCCAAGAGCCTAAAGCAAGGAATGGAATCGATGAAGGTGGATGTGCACTCACACGACCATCATGCTTATAACGACCATGACGCGCGCCAAGTAAAATCACTGCGGCTAATGCAATCCAACCACCCATTGCATGTACGACAACTGAACCTGCAAAGTCATGAAAGCTCGCACCAAAAGAGCTTTCTAACCATTTTTGAAAGCCGTAGTTACCATTCCAAATCATGCCTTCGAAGAAAGGATAGATTAAAGCAATCAGAATTAAAGTGGCGATTGCTTGTGAACGCATTTTGGCGCGTTCTGCGATGCCGCCAGAAATAATTGCTGGAATCGCTGCTGCGAAGGTGAGTAAGAAAAAGCAACGCATTAGGTTATACCCATGGTCAGCCGCTAAAGTGCTTCCTGCATGGAAAAAGTTTTGTCCGTATGCAATCCAGTAACCGACAAAGAAATAAGCGATTGCTGAAATCGCAAAATCGGTCAGAATTTTACTGAGCGCATTGACTTGGTTTTTGTGGCGGACTGTACCAAGCTCAAGAAATGCAAAACCTGCATGCATTGCCAATACGAGTACTGCACCGAGCAGTAAGAAAAATAGATCTACGTTTTGCATAGTGGTGCTCAAAAAAAGTGCTAAATTTAATTTAGATGCAAACATTTGATTCGTTTTTTGCACCAAAATAGATTTAGTAAATCTAAAAACTTAAGCTGTCGTTGAACAACTCAATTTGATAAAAAATATAAAGCAAAAAACGCACCAATTTAGAAAGTAAATTGTAATTTTGGTGAAAAGTGGTGCATTTTTTTAAAAATAGCACCATTTATTATACTTTGAGAATTAAATTCTTAAATATGAATGCGTTATTGCAACCGAAAATTACAGCTTAAGCTTGAGTAATAGAACTTGAGTCTATTTTCATCGGATTTAGTATTTTTCCAAGTACATTCGTTACTTTGACTTAATAATTCATAAAAGATCTTTGATATATTGCTGAGTTTAAAAAGTGATTTGCTATTAGGATGCAAATGAATATATTTCGCATAGATTCCTTTCGTAATCGACTACTGGTCCTGTTCGCAGGGATGTCTTTTATGTTTGGACTATGTATTACTTTATATATTGGTAAGACTGCTTCGGCGCAAATGAGTCAAACCAGCGGTCAAACCTTATATATTGCAGCGAAAAGTATCAGCAATACCTTGGCAAACTCGCTTACAGAACGTGAGCGAGAAATGGTGTTATTAAGTCAATCTCCATTTTTTGCTGAGGCAGACTTTCATAACCCGCGAGTACAGCAACAACTTGAGCAAGTTAAAAAGTCTTATAAATATTATGCTTGGTTAGGAATCGCCAATACTCAGGGGCAAGTGGTCGTTGCAGCTAATCATTTACTAGAAGGGGCAGATGTTTCAGAACGCCCGTGGTTTATTCATGGTGTAAATCAAGTTTATCTAGGCGATGTACATAAAGCTGTTTTACTGGCCAAGAAAATTAAAGCGATTAATCCTAATGAACCATTACGTTTTATTGATTTCGCTACGCCAATTTATGATCCATCGACACAGAAAATTAAAGGCGTTTTGGCTGCACATGCAGATTGGAGTTGGGCGAGTCATGTATTAAGTAGTTCATTATCGGAAAATGCTGCACAACGAGGTGTTGAGGTATTTATTGTCAATCAGCATGGTGAAATTCTATATCCCTTTAAAAGCATTGGACAAGTTCAGCCTCCTGCATTTCAGGCAAATCGTGGACATCATTTTTTGCATAATTGGAATGAAAAACAACAGTATTTAACTACAGATGTCCCTGTACTTTCGCAAACTAAGAGCAATTTAGGTTGGCACGTGATTATTCGTCAGCCTATTTCGATTGCTTTAGCAGAAGTGAAATCACTGCAACATAAAATATTAGCTCTGGGCTTTATTTTGTCATTATTGCTATTGCTACTTACTTATAAATTGGCGAATAAGTTCAGCCGTCCGATTGAATTATTAGCAGATTCAGCGCATGCCGTGGAAAAAGGGCAAGAAGATATTCAATTTGAAGCACAGACCAGTATTCGTGAGATTCGGGGCTTATCTCAGTCGTTGCAAAGCATGACCGATACCTTGCTTACTCAGAAACATCAACTTCAAGATGCCAATGCCACACTTGAGCAAAAAGTTGCAGAACGTACGCACGAACTACAAGTTGCCAATGTCGAGTTAGCTCATATTGCGCGTTATGATGCGCTTACGGGCTTACATAATCGCCGTGCTTTTAATGATTATTTGTCCTATCTATTTAGTCAAATGTCGCGTACACAACAGACTTATGCAGTGCTATTAATGGATATCGATTTCTTTAAAAAGGTGAATGATACCTTTGGACATGAAACAGGTGATCAGGTATTGCAGCGTGTTGCAGAAATTCTTCCAGCTGCTTTACGGATTACTGATTTCGTTGCACGCTTAGGTGGCGAAGAGTTTATTGCCTTGTTGCCTGCTACTTCATTGGATGGAGCTGCGATATTGGCAGAGAAAATCCGATCTACGATTGAGCAAGAACAAATTATTGTAAATCACGCCATCAGTTTAAGTATTGGTGTAAGTGTAGTCCTGTTAGATGATACTGATATGAATGATGCGATTCGTCGTGCAGATAAAAATTTGTATATGGCGAAGCAGCAAGGACGTAATCGAGTGATTTCTTGATTGCTATAGTGGATTCAAAG
Source organism: Acinetobacter sp. ANC5681 (assembly GCF_023488045.1). Lineage (NCBI taxonomy): Bacteria > Pseudomonadati > Pseudomonadota > Gammaproteobacteria > Moraxellales > Moraxellaceae > Acinetobacter > Acinetobacter sp. ANC5681. The sequence goes on along the minus strand of NZ_JAMFKZ010000006.1, from coordinate 102,876 downwards.
TTCATGTAAATAGCTTTGGCAAAGCACTGCTTTTAATATTTGATAATTGCTAGGGTTTTTAAAATTTTTAGGTGAATGAGCATGTCCTTTGATCTCAAAGTTAGTTTACAACAAAGGGCTGAGCCGTCTGCGCAGCAGAAAAAGCTGAATCGCCTGATTGATAAAATTGAACAGCAAAAAATTAGCCTTGCCACATGGCAAAATGCCCAAGCTGAAATTCAGCAACATACACGGCAAAAACTTTTGCCCGTGTATAGCGAACTCCATGAAATATTATTTCAGCAGTTAGAGCAACTTTGGAATATGTTACACAGCCATGAGTTTTCCAAAGCTAATCTAGAGCAACTGGATGAAAAAATTGCCCAACTTGCGCACATGTTAAAACGTTCCAAGATGTTGAATGATGAACAGTTAACACTGGTCAAGCAGATCGAAACCTTTTATCAGCAACATACACAGCAATCATCGAAAAAGAATAAAAAAGTACAGTCAGTTAAGTTCGAACTTAATGAAAAATTTGATCAAAATATAGAATTAGAAGAAGGTGACTTTGAACAATATGCTGCTGAGCAGCAACAAGCACGTGAGCAGGCCAAACAAATTAGACAACAACAAAAACGTGAACAAGCTGAGCAGATGGCAGCACAGTCACTCAAAACAGTATATTTAAAGATCGCTGCGATGATTCATCCTGACCGTGAGCAAGACGAGACCAAGAAGGAAGAAAAAACTGAGTTATTTCAACAGGTGAGTCAGGCTTATGAACAGCAGGATTTATTTTATTTATTGAAACTTCAATTACAGCTTGAGCAGAACAAAGATGTTGGAGCTAAAGAGTTATCAGCGGAGCAAGTGAAGTTTTATAAACTGGCTTTGGATGCGCAAAGTCAGCAGCTTGAAAGCCAAATTAGTGAGATTTTAGATTCTTTTCAGTTGGCGAAAAAAGTAAAAGCCGAGCATTTGCATATTTGCGATGTGTATAAATCCATAAATGCCGATTGTGCTGAGTTAAAGCAGCAGTTGAAGTGGGAAAAAGAGCGTTTAAAGCATATGAAAAAGGTGAGTGGGGTAGAGATGTTGTTAGGGCATGGGGTGCTTTGATTTTTTTTAAGTATTTTTTTCTAAAAAAGAAGATAACTCATACTCTATTGAGCAGAAATATAAATATTATATGTCACTTAACATTTCTATATAAGACGCCAAAAATTTACATGGATGCCATAATTCTCTGAACCAATTCTATTTTTTGTTCTTTTGTAAGATCATTTAAATCTTTTTCTATAAAATTATCTAAGCTCGAAACTTGTTTACCTTTCATATCTTTGTAACCCGCAAATTCTTGATAAAAACGATTTAAATCACACATTTTGGCAGTTGCTTTTCCTTTCGGTGTGTGGGCTTTGAGAAAATAATGATCAGGATATTCACAATGATTCGCAGGTACACGTTCAATATGTTCTTCATACTTATCAAATAAAGGGTGAATAATTTTAAATCTACTAGTAGTACTTGGGTAATTTGGACGATTACAAGCCCTCCTTCCTTCGGTATGGGGGTTTTGGTCACCTTTCTCATGATTACAATCAGGGCAAATAATAATTAAATTTCTAGGTTCAAAAAGGAATTGGGGAAATATAGATTTAGGTAGAATATGTTCAACTTGCCAATGTAGTCCATTGGTAGAAAAAATATATTGTTTACAGTAAAAACAAGTAAATTTCTGATCAGAGACATAATGGTTCCTAATTAATCTACGAAAATTATTAACATCTTTATTCTTCTCATCATTCCAAAGTTGATAGCTTTTCTTATCATATCTATTAATAAAATCTTGTAGCTCAGTAGGAATCTGAAAAATTTCCATTTTAACCTCGATAACTATTTACAAGATTGAAAAGAATCCTAACTTTATCCTCTTGGTCTATTTTTTCTTCTTTTAATAACTGATTTATATGTTTAAGAAAATTGTTTGATTCGGTGTCTAGTATAAAGTCTTCTTCATTGTTTAGTTTATTCAATAGAAGAATAAGTTTTCTAATTAAATATTCATTATTTTTTCCAGGGAAGTTAAAAACCTCTGATAGTTGAAAATCAGATGATCTATTTTTGAAACTTTCAATGGTTTTTAATGTATTATTAGTTAAATCAAGAATAAAGCTATTTTTTTCTGAAATTCCTGATATGAGTTGTGGAGAGTGAGTTGCAATAAAAAAATGACATCCATAATAGTTTTCAGATACTAACTCAATAAGTTCAATAATTTTTTCTTGCCATTGTGGGTGTAAATTTATTTCTGGTTCATCTATGCATACTAATGAATTATCAGTGATTGTAGCTGTCAATCCTAAAACTAAACTTAAAACAGCAAGCTCTCCAGAGCTTAAATCTGTATAATTAAATGTTTTTTTATCTTTAGAAAAGGATATTTTATATATCCTAACGAGTCCTGATTCTATTAAGAAAGATATACTTTTAAGCTCGTATGAAGATAAGTGAAGTAAGTCAAAGCTTCTTAAGCTTTTCAAATCATATAAGCTATCTTTTAAACATCTAAATATTTCATACTCTTCACTTGAAATGTTTCTAGAATTAGTAAAATGATTATTAATTTTAATATTTAAATCTTCTATTTTAAAGCTATTAATTGGTAAAATTGTACATTTTACATAGTGATCTAATTTTAAGAAGTCTAAAATTGTCAATAGATTATAGTATGGTTTTTCTTTAAAAGAGAATTGAGTTAAAAATGATTCAAAGGATTGAGTGAAGTTAAGGTTCGTGTTTAGGTTCTTATGAAATTTAATATTATTTTCTTCAAAAAAATTAAAAAGATAATGATAATTTTTTTTTGAAAAATTATTTATTTTTTTTCTGTAATCATAGCCACCAGAGTAAATAGGTGTTCTAGCTTCAAAAGCTAGTCTGGTATATTTATTGTTTGATATCTGCTCTTTATTCGGAAGATCACGGTAGGAAGGGAATTTATGGTATTGAGTGTTAGAAAGAGCTAAAACTTTATCAAATTTATCTTCTTCTAATGCATGAATGATAAGACTTCTTAAAAGCCGACTTTTACCAACAGAGTTTTTACCAACTAAAAAAGTGAATATATTAGTAGTTTGTAATTCAAAATCATTGTCTATAAATTTAAGAATATTTTTGTTTTGTTCTAATTGATATATGATTGGCATAAAATCCCCCTCAGATTTGAAAGGGATTTTAACTTAAATGTTAATCAAATTAAAGTGTTACAGAGCAGCAATCTGCTCCATACTTTGCTTAATTTTCGCTAACTGGTCGGCAAACTCAGCAAGTTTCACTTTCTCGCCTTCAACCACAGCAGCAGGTGCTTTTGCCACAAACCCTTCATTTGCAAGTTTAGTTGCAATTTGATCATGCTGTTTTTGAACTTTGTCTAAGTCTTTTTGTAGGCGACCAAGTTCCGCTTTCGGGTCAATTAAACCTTTCATTGGAACAAATACAGACACATGACCCACGACAGATGAAGACGACAATGGAGGTTGCTCAGCATCAGCCAAGAACGTAATGTTTTCTACTTTTGCTAGAGCTTTAAACAACGCTTCGATACGTGTAATCTGTGCTTTTTCCGCTTCCGTTGTGTTTTGAAGCAACACTGGTAATAAACGTGCATTACCTAAGCCCATTTCACCACGGATGTTACGCACCGCACCAATCAAACCTTGTAACCACTGCATGTCCGCTTCAGCTTGCTCATTGATTTTCTCTTGAACAGGCACAGGATATGCCGCAGTCATAATGGTTTTGCCTTCAATACCGAGCATTGGTGCAAGGGTTTGCCAAATTTCTTCAGTTAAGTACGGCATAATTGGGTGAGCTAAACGTAAAGACGCTTCCATCACAGCCAATAACACACGACGAACTTCAGCTTTGCGTTCTTCCGACACTTCAGCATCGTTCAATACTGGCTTGGTGAGTTCTACATACCAGTCGCAGTATTCATTCCAAATGAAGTCATAAATCGCTTGTGCAGCCAAGTCTAAACGATAAGTTGCAAAGGCTTGTTGAACCGCAGCTTCCGCTTTTTGCAAACGGCTGATGATCCACTGTTCAGGCAATTCCCAAAGATCAGGGCGAGCAGTTTGACCAACGGTTTGACCTTCTACATTCATCAATACGAAACGGGTAGCGTTCCAGATCTTGTTACAGAAGTTACGGTAACCTTCAACACGCTTCATATCGAATTTGATGTCACGACCTGTGTTGGCAAGCGCACAGAATGTGAAACGAACGGCGTCTGTACCGTAAGCCTGAATACCTTCTGGGAATTCTTTACGGGTTGATTTTTCAATCTTGGCTGCTTGTTTCGGGTTCATTAAACCCGTCGTACGTTTTTGTACTAAAGTTTCAAGATCTACACCATCAATCAAGTCGAGCGGGTCAAGTACGTTACCTTTCGACTTAGACATCTTCTGACCTTCGCCATCACGAACTAAACCATGTACATAGACAGTTTTGAACGGAACTTGAGACGTACCATCTTCATTTTTCATGAAGTGCATGGTCATCATGATCATGCGCGCAACCCAGAAGAAGATAATGTCAAAACCAGTCACCAACACATCTGTCGGGTGGAAGGTATTGAGGAAATAGTTTTCAGCATCTTTTGCTTTGTCACCAGTCCAACCTAAAGTTGAGAATGTCCAAAGCGCAGAAGAGAACCATGTATCCAATACATCTTCATCTTGACTCAATGCAACATCAGCAGGGATGTTGTTATTGGCACGAACTTCTGCTTCGTCACGACCAACGAATACATTACCTTCAGCATCGTACCAAGCGGGAATACGATGACCCCACCAAAGCTGACGTGAAATACACCAGTCTTGAATGTTGTTCATCCATGCCATGTACATGTTGCTGTATTGTTCAGGAACAAACTTGATGCGACCATCTTTCACCGCTTCAATTGCAGGTTCTGCAAGAGGTGCAATTTTCACATACCATTGGTCGGTCAATAATGGCTCAACAATCACACCTGAACGGTCACCACGTGGTGGCTTCAAGGTATACGGTTGAATTTGGTCTAACCAGCCTTCAGCTTCAGCTTGTTCAACCAATTTTTTACGTGCAGCAAAACGCTCTAAACCAACGTAGTCTGCTGGTGCAGCGATGGTTTTAGAAATTTGCTCACCAGCTTTTGCGATGTATTCAAACTCAGCCAATACTTCCGCATTTTTGTTAAAGATGTTGATAATCGGCAATTCACAACGCTTACCGACTTCATAGTCATTGAAGTCATGTGCAGGCGTAATTTTTACACAGCCTGTACCGAATTCTTTATCTACATATTCATCTTTAACGATTGGAACTGCACGACCTGTAATTGGCAGAATGATATTCTGACCCACAAGGTGTGTATAACGCTCATCATCAAGTGCAACAGCAACGGCAGTATCACCTAACAAGGTTTCAGGACGTGTGGTTGCTACAACAATGTGATCTTTACCATCGTGTGTACGAAGCGATTTGTCTTCAAAGAAGTATTTGAAGTGCCACAATGAACCTGCTTCTTCTTTGTCTGACTCAACTTCAAGATCAGAAAGGGCAGTTTGCAGTTTCGGATCCCAGTTTACGAGGCGTTTACCGCGATAGATCAAGCCATCTTCGTGCAGTTTAACGAACACTTCTTTGACTGCATTGGATAAACCTTCATCCATGGTGAAGCGTTCACGTGACCAGTCAACAGAAGAGCCTAAACGGCGAATTTGACGAGTAATCGTACCACCAGATTGTTCTTTCCATTCCCAAATCTTTTCAATGAACTTTTCACGACCTAAGTCATGACGGCTGATGTTTTGTGCGCCAAGCTGACGTTCTACCACCATTTGTGTTGCAATACCTGCATGGTCAGTACCCGGTTGCCATAAGGTATTTTTACCAGACATACGGTTGTAGCGAGTCAAGGCATCCATAATGGCATTGTTAAAGCCATGCCCCATGTGCAAGCTGCCCGTGACGTTTGGTGGTGGAATCATGATACAGAATGATTCACCTTGACCTGATGGTTTGAAGTAACCCTGTTGTTCCCAGATTTGATACCATTTCTTTTCGATCTCAGTTGGATCGTAAGTAGTTGCAATATTTTGAGCAGATTGAGCGTCAGTCATAGTACAGAAGATTAAAATTGAATAAAAAATTAGATCTATTGTAGCAAAAAAATGATGAATATTTTCATCAAAAAAAGTCGATGAAAACAGTTGGTTTTTTTCTTGAAAAAGTTAGATTTATGTGTGTTACATCACGCAATTAAAAATGTTTAAGCATAAAACAACGATATAAAAATATTAAAACTTAAAAAAGGACGGTTACGATGAGTTATTCAATTCTATTAAAAATTAATGAAGCAACACACGGTCAACCATTTTTGGCATTTATGCATGTTGATCGTGAATAGAATGTGGTAAATTCAGCATTTGAAAAGCCAAAAATGAAAGAAAAACAGAATCTAAGGATGAATAAGGGTTTATTGAATAAGCCCTTATTTTATGGAATCTAGAATAGGGTGATTAGAATGAACACTGCCGTTTTTTTAAATATTCATGCCGATACATACGCGCGATTTGCTCATATCCGTACGCAGCTCTTACAGGGGAGTAAAGAAAGCCAAGCAAATGCTTTGGGGGCAGTTTTATCTGAAATTGCATGTGAAGTGATAGAACAAGTTTTTATGGTGCTATTGCAAGACAATCAACATCACTCACTCACAGGTGAATCTGAAAAAGTGATTCAGCAGATTTTAGAAGCAATCCGAAAATATATGCCATGGTCAGTGTCATTCTTTGGGAATGATCGTCTAGTTCCATTGATTGAACATTTATCTAAAACAATTCGAGTTGAAGATGATTCGGTATATATGACTTATCCGATTGAGCAACAGTTGACTCAACAGGTTAAAGCTTCGAGTCAAAAATTAGCTGAAGGGGAAAGTCGGGAAATTGCCAATTCACTGAAGTTGCTCACAGAAGTGATTGATGTAGGTGTCACTCATTTAATTCGTGAGCCGAAAAAGAGCCTAAAATTTAATTTTGTAGTCGATAAAACCTTAAATGGCGTCATTAATATGACGACACATTTAGGGTATAAGCGTTTAGAAAAATTAGGTACTCAACTTGATCAACAAGCTGCGGCAACTTATGTAGATCACTTTCTTAAATTTATGCGTCACCCTGCATAAATAAAGGAGATATATGACATGGCGAAACTTAAAAGTCTTGAAAATAAAGTCGTATGGATTACAGGTGCATCTTCGGGCTTAGGTAAAGCTTTGGCACGAGAGTGCGCTTTACAAGGTGCTCAAGTTGTACTGACTTCACGTCGTTATGATGAGTTGGAATCGGTTCGAGTGGGTTTACTTAAGCCTGAACAGCATCTTTCAATCGCTGCTGATATTACCGATGAAGCTCAAGTCCGCCATGCACATGAACGAGTTCTCGCAACCAAAGGACGTATTGATTGGCTGATTAATAATGCAGGCTTGAGTCAGCGTGCGTTGATTGAAGAAACGAGTATGCACACTGAACGTGCCATCATGGAAGTGGATTATTTCTCCCAAGTGTTCTTTACCAAAACCGTATTACCCACTTTGCGCAAACAAAAATCAGGTCGGGTGGTATTTATTTCGAGTGTGGCGGGTCTTTTAGGAACCCAATATCGCGCGACTTACTCTGCGGCTAAGGCTGCAATTCACATGTGGGCCAATAGCTTACGTGCGGAAGTCGCCAAAGAGGGAATAGCAGTTTCAGTGGTTTTTCCTGGTTTTGTTAAAACCAATGTTTCATTTAATGCTTTAAATGGTGAGGGCAAACCACAAGGGCATCAAGATGAAGCGATTGAAAATGGTTTAGAAGCGGATGTATTTGCAGAACGTGTCGTTGAATCTTTGATGGCGGGAGATGAATATATTGTTGTTGGTGGGAAAAAAGAACAATTGGGTGTATTGGTGTCCCGTTTGTCGCCAAGCCTGTTGTATAAAATGATTCGTAAAACCAAAGTGAAGTAAAAGGAGTTTTTGCTCCCTTTTACTCATTTAAAATAGCCGTACCATAAGCAAATACTTCAACCATACCACCTTGCATACCTAATTCTGTGGTGCTGAGACGAACCCCCATAATATGGTTTGCGCCTATTCGATCTGCTTCTTGCTTGAGGCGGAGCATGGCTTCACGACGTGCACGTTCAACCACACTTTCATAACTGGTCAGGCGACCGCCGAAAAAGTTTTGAATATTGGCAAGTACGTATTTAAAGTAATCATGTGAGATGACGACATTGCTACTCACCAATTGCCCCTTTGCTGATGTTTCAATAAATCGATTGGTATCAATTCGAATATGGGCAAATTGTTTTTCTTTTTCATCTAATTCACGTAAATGTTTTTGTTCGATATGACGACCAAATCCCCATCCGACTGAAAACAGAATCAAGAAAAGAATAACCTGAAAAATTAATCCACTCATAGACATACCTAAGCACTAAATGGATCAGGAAGTTTTGGTGTGATCGGCTGGACTACGACAGCTGTTCCATAGACAAAGAGTTCAGATGCACCTTGAGCGATATTTGAAGTCGAGAAGCGGATTCCAACAACAGCATTCGCACCCAAACTTCGCGCTTTATCAATCATACGTTGAGTTGCTTCTTGACGAGATTCTTCAAGTAATTCTGTATAACCTGTCAGTTCACCACCCACGATGTTTTTCAAACCAGCCATTAGGTCACGACCAACGTGTTTACTACGAACAGTACTGCCATAAACAACATCTAACTGACGTAAAATAGTGTGCCCAGGCATAGATTCTAAACTGCTTAATAACATAGTATTTGTCTAAATCATGGATATTCTATCTTTGAAGATAAGAAAAATTTGCATGTGTTGCAATAAAAAAGCTCACCGAAGTGAGCTTTTAAACCGAAAATAATCAAAATTATTGAGCGGCGTGAATTTGTGCGCTAGACGGTTGTGGATTTACAGTTTCACTTGTATTGGCCTTTAAACCACCACCAAGCGTTTTATAGAGTTCCACTTGGCTATTTAAGTTCGCTTGTTGTAACAACAATAAACCTTGCTCAGCCGAATATGCTGAACGTTGCGCATCTAATACAGTTAAGTAACTATCAATACCTGCACGGAAGCGAGCATTAGAAAGTTTATAAGTCGTATTTGTTGCTTCAACTAAACGACGTTGAGCTGTTAAACGATCACCAATATTGGCACGCGTTGCAAGCGCATCATTCACTTCACGGAAAGCCGACTGTACTGACTTTTCATAGTTAGCAAGTGCAATTTTTTGATCCGTTTCAGAAATCTTCACATTCGCTTTGCGTGTACCCCAATCGAAGATTGGCATGTTAATACTTGGTCCAATAGACCATAACGCATTTCCAGACTTGAATAAATCACTCAAGTCAGTTGATGCATAACCTGCCGAACCAGTCAAACTAATGGTTGGGAATAATTGTGCTTTTGCTGCACCAATATTTGCACCAGCAGCACTCAGTTGATATTCGGCAGCTTTCACGTCTGGACGGTTATTTAACAAATCACTTGGTAAGCCTGCACTTAACGCATTTTGCTGGGTAATGCGAGTTACTTGTTGTTGAGGCAGCAGGTTCTGAGGAACAGGCTGACCAACAAGCAAGTTTAACAAGTTCTGCGCTTGAGCAATTTGGGTTTTGTAGTTAGCAACGTCATTACGTGCAGTTTCAACTGAAATTTGCGCCTGACGCACAGGAATTTCACTATCAATCCCTACATCGAAACGTTTCTTATTCAGACTAAATGAATCTTGTTGCGCTTTGAGGGTTTGCTCTGCAAGTTTGAGTTGTGCACTGGCAAATGAATAATTCAACCAAGCTTGAGTGACTTGGCTGATTAAACTGATTTGCGTTGCATCACGTGAACTTTGAGTTGCTAGATAACTGTCTAATGCAGCATCTTTTAAGCTGCGTACGCGCCCCCAGAAATCAAGCTCATAAGAGGTGAGACCTAAACCAACTTGATAAGTTGAATAAGGATTATTCGGATCACGAGAAGGGCTGACTTGGCGAACCGCACTACCACTTGCTCCGATTGTTGGCAATTGATTGTTTTCTGAGATTTGATATTGCTGTTGAGCTTTTTGGATATTCAATGCAGCAGTACGTAAATCGCGGTTATTAGCAAGAGCCAAATCAATGACCTGTAATAAACGTTGGTCAGCAAAAAAGTCTTTATAACCTTGTTCAGCAATTGATTTTCCAGAAGCATTACCATAAGACGCGTAGCTTTCAGGAGTATTTGTGCTCACAACAGGCTCTGGCCCGCGCATACTTTGGCAGGCAGCCAAAGACAGCGCGAGTGCAGAGATTGCAATGCCACGACTGGAAATAGACCAAACAGTTTGCATCACGATCAATGCTCCTGAGTATTTAAAGTTTTAGGTTTGTACTTAAAGATACTACGAATCCACACGAAGAATACAGGGATGAAGAAGATACCTAAAAGTGTTGAAGAAATTACACCACCAAGTACACCATAACCGACTGAGTGCTGACTACCAGCACCTGCACCGCTTGCTAGGGCTAATGGTAAAACACCAAAACCAAAAGCAAGTGTAGTCATGATAATTGGACGTAAACGCATTTTTGCAGCATGTAAGGTTGCATCAAATAAATCTTCACCTTGCTCCTGCAATTCTTTAGCAAATTCTACAATTAAAATTGCATTTTTGGCAGAAAGACCTATGACTGCTACGATCGCGACTTGGAAGTAAATATTAAAGGACAGGTTTGGATCGCCTTTAATGACCATACCCAACCATGTCAATGTAAAGGCACCGATAATACCTAAAGGTACAACCAATAATACAGAAATCGGAATTGCCCAACTTTCATATAATGCCGATAGACATAGGAATACAATCAATAACGAAAGAATCAGCAAAGGCAGGGTCTGATTACCAGAATCACGTTCTTCTAAAGATAATCCAGTCCATTCATAGTCGAAGCCTTGTAAGCCCATAGACGGTAACTTACCAATGATTTCTTCCATTGCCAACATCGCGTCACCAGAGCTAACACCCGGTGCAGGAGTACCTTGAATGTTGACAGATGATACGCCGTTATAACGTTCTAAACGTGGTGAACCATACGTCCATTCGCCTTTAGCAAATGCTGAGAATGGAACCATTTGACCTTTGTTATTGCGTACATACCATTTGTTGAGGTCTTCTGGCATCATGCGAGTATCCGCTTCACCTTGGACATAAACTTTTTTGACACGACCACGGTCAACGAAATCATTGATATAAGAGCCACCCCAAGCCATGCTCATGGTGCTGTTAATATCACTAATACTGACACCCATTGCACCAGCTTGCGCTTGATCAACAGTGATTTTGTATTGAGGTGTATCTTCTTGACCATTCGGACGAACACCTGCAAGACGTTTGTCTTGTGATGCCATACCTAAAATTGCATTTCTTGCCGCAATCAGTTTTTCATGGCCTTGACCACTGACATCTTTCAGCTGGATATTAAATCCTGATGATACGCCTAATTCTGGCATAGCAGGCAATTGTAATGGCATGATGTAAGAAGCATCTTTTACAATCATATTCAGTGCCATACCACGCTGAATAATCGCACCAATTTGTGATTCAGGTGTTGTACGTTCGCTCCAGTCTTTCAATTTGATAAATGCAAGACCAGCATTTTGACCAACCCCTGTAAATGAGAAGCCAGACACAGTAAAGATCGACTCTACATGCTCTTTTTCCTTATTTAAGAAGTAATCAGTCATAGTGGTGATGACTTTATCTGTTCTTTCAAGACTTGCACTCGGTGGTAATTGAACAAGTGTCATAACTACACCTTGGTCTTCTTCAGGTAAGAAAGACGAAGGCAACATCTTGTATAAACCAACTAAAGCAGCAATAACAACGATATAAATGACTCCAGAGAACAACTTATGATGGGTCATACGGTTGACACCACCTTGATATTTCTCTGAAAGTTTTTCGAACCCACTATTAAAACCACGGAAGAAACGTGCAAAGATACTGTTGCTTTGTTCTTTGTTTGGATCGTGTTGTTTTAATAACGTTGCACAAAGGGCAGGGGTGAAGGTTAATGCCACGATCAGTGACAAAATCATTGCGGTAACTAGCGTAATCGAGAACTGGCGATAAATAACCCCAGTTGTACCACCAAAAAATGCCATTGGTACGAATACCGCTGTTAATACACTGGTAATACCAATTAAAGCACCAGAAATTTGACTCATTGACTTTTCAGTCGCTGCTACAGGCTCCAAGTGCTCTTCTTGCATCACACGTTCGACGTTTTCTACTACAACGATGGCATCATCGACCAACAGACCAATCGCTAGTACCATTGCGAACATCGTCAGCGTATTGATCGAAAAGCCAAAGATATTAATAACAGCAAATGTTCCCAATACCACCACGGGTACAGCAAGTGTTGGAATAATGGTTGCGCGCCAGTTCTGTAAGAACAGGAACATCACAATAAATACCAATACCACAGCTTCAATCAGTGTATGAACTACACTTTCAATAGATAGCTTAATAAATGGCGTTGTGTCATACGCAAGTTTGTCTTTTAAACCACTTGGGTAGTTATTACGAAGCTCTGATAAACGTTTCTCAACCGCTTTTGCTGTATCAAGCGCATTTGCTCCTGTTGCAAGTTTAATTGCAACACCACCCGCAGGATTACCATTAAACTTAGAATCAAATTGATAGTTATCCGAGCCTAATTCAACACGTGCCACATCGCTCAAACGAACTTGTGCACCATCTGCAGTGTTTTTAAGGAAAATATTTCTAAATTGCTCAGGTTTTTGCAACATACTTTGTGCATTGACAGTCGCATTTAAAATTTGACCCTGAACTGCTGGAGCACCACCTAATTGACCTACTGCAACTTGAGCGTTTTGTGAACGTATAGCCGCAGCAACATCTGAAGGTGTGAGATTAAAGCTGGACAGTTTCGCTGGATCTAACCAGATACGCATTGCATAAGAACCACCAAATACTTGGAGTTCACCTACACCTGCCACACGACTCAGTGGCTCAGAAATATTTGAGTTCACATAATCTTTAATGTCAGAAGCAGAAAGGCTGTTATCTGGCGAATAAAATGCAATAACTTGCAAGAAGCTTGCACCAGACTTCGTCACTTTTACACCTTGACGTTGTACGTCAGCAGGTAACAGTGCTGTTGCTGATTGCAGTTTGTTTTGAACCTGAACTTGAGCGATATCAGGATCAATGCCTTGTTCGAAGTTTAAGTTGATCGATGCTTGACCATTACCCGCACTGTTTGAAGAGATATAACGCAAACCATCCAAACCATTCATTTGCTGTTCAATGATTTGAGTAACCGTATTCTCAACAGTCTGAGCTGAAGCACCTGGATATGTTGCAGAAATTGTCACCGTGGGCGGTGCAATTGTTGGGTATTGCGCAACTGGCATTTTGGTGAGGGTGAGAATACCCGCCAGCATAATTACCAGTGCTATCACCCATGCAAAAATTGGGCGATGGATAAAAAATTGAGCCATGCAATCTACCCCTTAAGCTTGTGAAGTAGCTTTTTGTTCAGCTTTTGCTGAATCGGCTTGCTTTTGTTGTTCAGCGGCGGCTGGTGGTGTAGCATTTTGACCTTGTGGTGCTTTTGCCTGTGGTTGATAAGGCTTAGCAGAAACTTCTTGCCCTTCTTTGACCTTAGCAACGCCATCGACTACAACTTTATCACCAACTTTTAAGCCTTCAGTCACAATCCAATCTTGGCCTTTTACGCCGACTGTTGTGATAGGGCGAGTTTCAATTGCACCTTTCGCATTTACGATCAGTGCGATTGCTTGACCTGTTGGTAAACGTGTTACAGCCGCTTGAGGAATCAAGTAAGCATTCGGTAGAACTGCTTGAGAAATTTTTGCAGTTGCATACATACCTGGTAATAACAGATGATTTGGGTTTGGGAATACCGCACGTAAAGTCACTGTACCAGTTTCTGGATTAACGCTAGCGCCAGAGAATGCAAGTTGTCCTTCTAATGGATAATCTGAACCATCTTCAAGTGTAATTTTGACCCGAGTATTGTTGCTATTGTCTAAACTACCTTTGCTGAGTTGCTGACGCAGACGTAATAGTTCAGCACTTGACTGATTGATATCAACATAGATTGGGTCAAGTTGTTGAATTGTCACTAATGGATCTGCTTGATTTGCTGTAACTAAAGCACCAGAGGTAACTGATGAACGACTCGATTGTCCTGAAATAGGTGCTCGAACAGTTGAGTAACCTAAATTAATTTCAGCATTTTTAAGCGCTGCTTGTGATGCTGCGACATCTGCTTCAGCGAGTTGAACTTGAGCATTGATATCATCATATTCTTGTTTAGAAACAGCATTAGTTCCAACCAATTGACGATAACGACCTTCTTTCACACGCAGCGCATTTAAATTTGCTTGCTGACGCAATAAGGTTGCACGAGCACTATCAGCAGTTGCACGATTTGTATTCGCATCAATTTCATAGAGTGCTTGACCTGCTTGTACATAACTGCCTTCAGCAAATAAACGCTTTAAAATGACGCCGCCTGTTTGTGGACGAACTTCTGAAATTTGATATGCAGACGTTCGACCCGAAAGTTCTACGTTTTGTTCAACGCTTTGTGGTTGTGCAACGATGATACCGACTTCTGGAGGTGGCATTTTTTGTGCAGCAGCGGTTTGCTGTGCATTTTTAGGATCTTTGCTACAACCAACAAGCGCAATGCTTGTTGCTAATGCGCAAGCAGTCAGGGCAGGTGCCCAAAGCTTAGCCGACATCATTATTCCACCTCAATTTAGATTTGTTATCTAAAAACAAATTGTTGCTGAAATTGCTTTGATACAGCCAAAACCAAAGCAACGAAGTCAAAATCAACCCAATACCCCAACCAGCCAATACATCAGTTGGAAAGTGAACCCCTGCATAAACTCTAGATATCCCCATGAAAATAAACCATAACGTAGATACTAAAATGACACTAATGCGATATTTATGTTGCTGAAGCAATAACATCATTAAACTCGCAAGGGTTGCTGCATAAAGGCTATGGGCACTTGGGAATGATGCGCCATAGCTTTGAACTAAGTGATAAAACTCCAAGGGTCTTGGTCGATCAATACTCCATTTCAGAAGCCAACCAATCCCAATACTTCCACCCACACTTAAAGTGATAAAAATCACATTCTTATAGTTTTTAATCCAAGTTTGATAAAGACACAAAAAAGTGGTTAAAAATAATAAAAATGGCATCCCACCCAACAGAGAAAGTAGAATTGTCACACGGTTAAGCGTCAATGAACGGTGTTCAAAAAAAGCTTGAACACTAAAAAGGTCTAAATTTGATGTGTTTGGAAAAATGAACCCAATCACGCCCAATCCTAAAAAAAAGCAACCAATACAAAGCAATAGGTACGGCATGCGAACCTCATTTTTTGCTTAACCATTGTTCAGGGTTATCGAATGTTTTGAAGTGTACTAGCGAGTACACTTTTGGTCAAGTCTTGAAATTTTATGATAATTTCATTTTTATATTTGTACAAGCTTCATTAAAAAAACATAACAAAATTCGATTAATGTCTCACTTTTTGCTCAGTTTTATTTTGTTCTTCTAACTGTACAGGTTGACTCGGGGGCCAAAAAAAGTCACTTGGTCGGGTTAAGAAATGAGTCATCACTAATTTTGCGAGTGGTTTCCATTGAGCGAAGCGGACGCGTCGGGCACGAAGTGCAACAATAATTGTCAAGGTAAAGCTGACAAATAAGTTAGTCAGGCCGATGAGCATAACCCCTAAAAAAGACACGATGATTAAACCAATATCAGGGCTACCGATGGTCATAAGACCTTGAATAAAATTGGCAGAGGCAAAGGCAATATGTCGAATATCTAAAGGTAAACCAAGAATAAAACCAATGGTTCCCATACTGCCAAGCATGATGCCAAAAAGAAAATTACCAGCCAAAGCCCCAAGATTCGTTTCAATATAATTGGCAAATTTATCTAAACGCTGTTGTCCCATCCAGCGTTTCAAACGATGGTGTTGTTTTAAACGAGGACCAACTTTTCGGTAGATGGCCAAATTATCGAAGTAGCCTGCAAGTAGTCCTGAGAAAAATAAGCATATTCCAGCAATTGCAGCATGGGGTACAGCTAACGAAGTAAATGGATTTAGATCATGTAAGGTTTTGGTTGCTTTTGTTGATGAAAGCAAAGGTTCATGTAGATTGTATTGCCATAAAAAAGTAATTAAAGCTGCTACTGGTATAGCAATCGAAATGTTACCGAGGATTGCAATAAATTGAGTTCGAATAATGTTGATAATCAGAGCAGCTAATTCAGCAATTTGAGCTGTTTTACTGCCTTTTTGGTGTTGTACTGTTGCGGCAAGTGCTGCCGCTGTCATCGCGGGTTGTTTAGTCGCAACGGTAAAGTGTAAGACATGGATAAGCATGAAGCCTAATGCATAATTCATACTATATAAAAAAGCATGTGTAAAAGGTGCGAGCACTAAACGAGCAGTTAAAATCTTTAAAGTGGCCATCGTTGCGATAATTGCACCAGCACCTGCTGCTGCTTTATACATACCCAAAAATCCAGCTCTATCAGTGCTTACATAATGTTCACCTGTTTTACTCGCATTTTCAGTGACCTGTAATGCAACCAGTTCGCTGGTTGAGCTGAGTAAATGACGAACACTTTTTTCATCATAATGTGCCTTGGTGAAGTCAGTAAGTAATTCACCTAATGCAAGATAGCGTATCTCATTTTTACTTGCCAATAAGCTCAATAAAAGTTCAATACGATCAATTGCTTGCTCAAGTAGAGACAATAAATAGGTTAAGCTAACACTCACACCAATACGTTTAGTTGCACGGCGAATTTTGAGTACGACTTCACGGCATTGATCTAGCATTACAAATGCCTGAGAAGCATCAGGTGGTGGCATTACAACAACTGTATCTTGATCATCAATTTGTTTTTTATATTTCTCGATGAATTCAACAATTTCTCGATTTTGAACTAAGAAGGGGGATTCATATTCAATAATATCTGGCTGAGCATTAATAAATTCAGGATATAAACCTATACCACTGATTCGATAAGACAAAACGGTAATCGCTTTGATTAACTCATTTTTAGAAATTTGTTTTTCAACCGTATTACTTTGGCTTTCGGCTAACAGATTAAATAAAGTGATCCAGTCTTGATTCTCAATCAGATCAAGCCATTGGCTATCTGTTTCTTGGTAAAATACTTTTCCAATAAGAGTCTTTAACTGCTGACCGTCTTCAACCAATGGAAGAAAGTGCGCACCAAGGCGTTGACTCAGTTGATTCCAAAAACCATCTAATGAAAGAATACCACTATCAGCATATAAGCTAATCTGTTTGTACTGGCTAATCAGTTTGAGTAAGAAGTTTTGTAATAGGAGCGCAGACGTCGGCGTCAATAATAATATTTTGATGAAGCCTTGAATGTGTTGTTTAACTTCGTCCGCGTCCTTTGGATTTTTTGGCCGTAAGCGGTTAATTAATTCGATGATAATATTTTCATCTAAAACAGCTTGGTTTTGATCAAGCTGTTCCTGCATTTTTAAAAATAAATCAGATAAAGTTAAATGCATAGGCACTCATAAAATTATTGAAGTCGATGTAAGGCCATTAAGGTCAAATTAATCAGTGCTTGGCGATATTCATTATCTGGTAGCGCTTTAAGCGCTTCCAAAGCTGCATCCGTTTCTTGTTTGGCACGTTTTTGACAGTAGTCTAAGCCGCCTGAGTTGTGAACAATTTCAATGACTTTGTCCAAATGCTCGATACCACCTGTCGCGATACTGCGACGAATAATCGCATGATCATCTGCAGTTGAATGAGCTAATGCTGAAATTAACGGTAAAGTCGGTTTACCTTCCATTAAATCATCACCAATATTTTTACCTAATGTGTCGGCATCAGAGGTGTAGTCCAAAATATCATCAATAATCTGAAAGGCATTGCCAAAATGGCCAGCAAAACGGCGTAGTGGCTCACGATATTCTTCTCTGCCCGCCAGAATTGCCGCGCCTTCAGTTGCCAGTTCAAACAGGCGTGAGGTTTTACCATGAATAATTCTGAGATAGGTTTCTTCAGTGGTGTCTGGCTGGTGCTGTGCCTGAAGCTGTAAAACCTCGCCTTCCGCAATCTCACAGGTTCCTGTTGAGAAGTCCTTGAGCAAAGTGATGTTGTTTAAATCCACCAGCAAATCAAAGGCCCGTGCTATCAGGAAGTCACCCACCAAAACGGCGGTCTGATTGTTCCATGTTGCATTTGCGGTTGGACGACCACGGCGTAAGTTGGATTCATCAACGACATCATCATGCACCAATGTTGCAGTGTGTAGCATTTCGATAATTGCCGCTAAATGTTGGGCATGTTGCATGTTTGCGACGCCGCAAGCACGAGCAGCAAGTAAACACATGATTGGGCGCATACGTTTACCGCCAGCTTCAACCACATGTTTACTCACCGACATAACAAGACCGACTTTAGAACTTATACCTTCATTGATCAGGTGATCCATCGCAGCAAAATCTGTCGCAACAGGGGAGAGAATGTTTTGCTTGAAATCGATAACCATATGAAGGAAAACCTCGTATAGGTGGATAATGTTGCCAAGTGTATCAATTAATTTATTGCTAAACAGTTATACAAGTCATGTAATCTGTGATTTACAACAAGACGGTGAGTTTTTTGGTCTTAATTTAGCCAAATAAAGGCAATTCTCTATAAACCGATATCACTCTACTTATGACTTGATAAAAACACAGTTTGTTATTGTCGCAATTTGTTTTTAAAAATGTATTTCAAATTTTGATCAGAATCAATCAAAACAAGCCGACATCAATCTAATTGATTTCATTAAAAAATCCAAGCAACTTATCAATATCTCTGCATTTGTGCAAAATGACTTGTTGTTTGATCAATTTTCACTTAAAATTTGTCCCCTTGTATAACCCCAGTGGCGTTCGTTTTAAGCTCGGTATATCCCTTTATCGACACGACGACACGGGCATGTTGGAGTACATTATGTACGCAGTAATCCAAAGCGGTGGTAAACAGCACCGTGTTGTTGAGGGTGAAACCCTTAAAGTAGAATTGTTGAAAGCAGAAACTGGTTCAACTATTACGTTTGATGACGTATTAATGGTTGTTAACGGTGACAGCATTCAAATCGGTGCTCCAGTTGTCGCTGGCGCAAAAGTAACTGCAGAAGTAGTTGGCCATGGTCGTCACGACAAAATCCGCATCATCAAAATGCGTCGTCGTAAACACTACCGTAAGCAACAAGGTCACCGTCAATGGTTTACCGAGTTGAAAATTACTGGTATCGCAGGCTAACTCAGGAGTAAATAGACATGGCAACTAAAAAAGCCGGTGGATCGACGAAGAACGGTCGTGATTCGAATCCTAAGATGTTAGGTGTTAAAGTTTACGGTGGTCAAACTGTAACTGCTGGTAACATCATCGTTCGTCAACGTGGTACAGAATTCCACGCTGGTGCAAATGTTGGTATGGGTCGTGACCATACTTTATTTGCTACTGCTGACGGCGTAGTAAAATTTGAAGTGAAAGGTCAGTTTGGCCGTCGCTATGTAACTGTTGAAGCTTAAGCTTTAATGGTTCAGAAAAACCCGCTTTTAGCGGGTTTTTTATATTTACAATCTCTACATAAAGGCAGAAACTTCATACACAATGCAGAACTCTGCGACACGAAATACACAAAACCTGTGTATTTCTTCATTTTTTTAGTGATCAAAAACAGTAAGATGTCGTCATAACAGTAAAAATCTGATAGAAGGTTCATTTTATGAATTTCGTAAAAAAAATCGCTTATGCAACAACTTTAAGTGTAGCTACACTTGCTCCTGTTGTGAGTAGTCAGGTATTTGCTGCACCTGTGGCTGCATCGACTCAGCAGGCGACGAATAGTTTGGTTCAACAACTCTCTGGCTTACAAAGATTCACAGCAGATTTTGAACAAAGTACCAAAGTAGCTGCGAGTAATAAAGCAGTTCAGAAAAAAGGTTTAACTGCACAACATATGAACCAGACTTTTAAAGGTTCAATGAAAGTTGAACGACCTGGAAAGTTTTATTGGGAAACCACAAGTCCTGCTAAACAAACGATTGTGACTACAGGTAAAGTCGTCTGGATTTATGATCCTGATCTTCAACAGGCAGTACGTCAAAGTTTGGATGATCAAATTGCGAATACCCCAGCGCTTTTACTGTCAGGGAATACCAAACAGATTATGCAATCTTATCGCGTAACGCAGCCTGATCGTAGTAAGCTTTATTATACTTTGTATCCAAAACAAGAGGATGGAGCATTTCAAAGTTTAACGATTAGTTTTGGTGCAAATAAGGCACCTAACTTGATGGTCTTACAAGATTCTTTAGGTCAAACAACGAATGTTCGATTTACTAATGTAAAAGTTAATCCAACTATTCCTGCATCAGTATTTAATTTCACGCCACCGAAAGGTACGGATATTATTGATCAGTAATATTCTAAATACTCAAAGAGCTGCAATTACTGTGGCTCTTTGAGGTGAAATGTAGATACATTTCTTAATTTCATCTATAGGCAAGGCTTTGTATAGTGAAGAAAAACATCAGAGACTTGCATGACGATGAACTTTACACAATTATCAAAAAATATTCCGCTTCTTCCTATCCTGACAGTTATTGCATTAACAGGTTGCCAACCTAAAAAAGATACAACTAATGAAAAGGACAAAGTAGATATTCCACTCATTCAAGCGAAAGTTATTGCAGTCAAAATACCCAAACAAAAAGTCTGTTTAGAAGATGGTTGTACCAATTATGATTTACAAAATGTTGAAACCAATCAAAAATGGATTGATGAATATTTTCTCAATCGTATGAAAAAAGCTGAGCCGAATGCATTTTCGAACTTAGCTGATCAACAGGTAAAAGTCGCTGCTGGTGAACCTTCACTAAGTGAAAGTAGTACCTATGTACGTTTTGTAGGGCAAAATTATAATTTGGCGACTTTCGCAATTCAGACTTACTCATATTCAGCTGGTGCTGCGCATGGTATGTCACATCAAGAATTTGTGAATTTTGATTTGTCGAATAAGAAACATATTACTGTTGCTGAGTTGTTGAAACCCGAAATGAATCAAAAACTTCGTGATGAGTTATATGCAGCTAATCAAAACTGGTTAGATGATCACCAAATTAAGAAAGATCAATTGCAAGTCAGTGATAATTTTTATTATGGAGTCAATGGGATCGTGTTCGTCTATCCATTGTATGAGTTGGCTTCATATGCAGAAGGGATGAGCGAATTAACTTTACCGTATTATTCAGCCAAAAAATTTATCAAGTCTGAATATTTGCCAAGCTTACCGAAAGAGCCAAATTAGTTGTTAGTCAGCATCTAAACATTGTTTATAGATGCTGATAGTTTATTGCCAATCGCTGTATTTTTTTAGGTTAAAGCCTTACACTATAGCCAGTTTTTTCTCTATTCATGATTGATTATGATCGACCCAAAATTACTCAGAAATAATATTGAAGCAGTGAATGCTGCTTTAGCAAAACGTGGTATTCAGCTTAATGTACAAGAATGGGCTGACTTAGAAGTTCGCCGTAAAGATTTACAATCCAAAGCTGAAAATTTACAGGCTGAACGTAATGCAGGCGCAAAACAAGTTGGTCAAATCAAAAAGTCGGGCGGAGATGCATCTGAAATTATGGCACGTATGGCTGCCATTGGTGATGAAATCAAGGCTGCTGAAGTGGCTTTGGCTGAGCTGCAAACTGAGCTTGAGCAGAAGTCACTAGCGATTCCAAACCTGCCAGATGAGTCTGTGCCTGAAGGGAAAGATGAGAGCGACAACCTTGAAATCCTGAAATGGGGCACGCCGCGCCAGTTTGACTTTGAAATCAAGGACCACACCGATCTTGGCGAATGGATGGGTGGTCTTGAGTTTGAAACAGCAACCAAATTAACAGGTTCACGTTTTAGCGTACTCAAAGGTCCTTTGGCACGTCTACAACGCGCTTTGACGCAGTTTATGTTAGATACGCATACGCTCAAAAATGGTTATACCGAAGCGTATGTACCCTATTTAGTCAATGCAGATAGTTTACGTGGTACAGGTCAGCTACCTAAATTTGAAGAAGACTTATTCAAGTTGCAAGGTGAAAAAGAATATTACCTGATCCCGACCGCAGAAGTGCCAGTCACTAACTTTGTGCGTGACGAAATCTTAGATGCAGATCGTTTACCACTTAAATACGCAGCACATACACCATGTTTCCGTAGTGAAGCAGGTTCTTATGGTCGTGATACCCGTGGTTTGATTCGTCAACATCAGTTCGATAAGGTCGAAATGGTGCAAATTTCAAAACCAGAGCACTCAATGCAGGCGCTTGAAGAACTAACTGCACATGCAGAGGGTATTTTGCAGGCATTAGGCTTACCATATCGTAAAATTTTGCTCTGTGGTGGTGATATGGGTTTTGGTGCAACCAAAACTTATGACTTAGAAGTATGGGTGCCAAGCCAAAATACCTATCGTGAAATCTCAAGTTGCTCAAACATGGGCGATTTCCAAGCACGACGTATGAAAGCACGCTACCGCGTAGATCAGAAGAAGATCGAATTGGTGCATACGTTGAATGGTTCAGGTTTAGCTGTAGGTCGTACTTTGCTTGCAGTGATGGAAAACTATCAGCGTGCGGATGGTTCGATTGAGATTCCTGAAGTTTTACGTCCATATATGGGCGGTACGACCTATATTGATTAATTGATTTTACTTATACGATTAATTTTATATTCATTCCCTCTTTTTATGAAAGAGGGATTTTAATTTAAACTTTGAGTTGATGGAAGATATGGATATCATTATTTATAATGAATTAGATACAGCAAAAATAGTGGGATTTAAAAAGCTTTATACTTATTTATTAAATGATGATTTTAAATCGGCTGAAGTTAAAAAAATTGATCATAATCTCTATCGTGCCAAACTAAATCGTAGTGACCGAATTCTATTTTCTATTTTTCAATATCAATCGAAAAAATATATCTTATTACTAGAATACTTAAAAAGTCATAATTATCAAGGTTCTCGATTTTTAAATAAACACAGCGTGATTGATGATGATTTGATTCCAACGGTTCAGCATGTGGATGAACTGGAATCGGAACAGATGATTTATATCAATCCGAAAAATCCACAATTTGTCTGCTTAAATAAATTTATTTCTTTTGATGATGTACAACAGCATATTTATCAGCAAAATTTGCCTTTGATTCTGATTGGTTCGGCAGGTAGTGGAAAGACAGCAATTTTATTGGAGAAAATAAAAAAATTAGAAGGGCGGATTTTATATGTGACACTGTCTTCTTTCTTGGTGAAAAACTCACATGAGCTTTATTATTCACATCAATATCATCATGCAAATCAAGAAGTTGATTTTTTCTCATTTAATGAATTTATCGAAAGTATTTTAGTTCCTAAAAAGAAAGTGATTCATTTTGATATTTTCTATCAATGGTATATACGACATTATAAGAATAAAGATTTTAATGCGCATACTGTATATGAAGAATTTAAAGGGGTGATCACAGGCTCTTCGATTCAGTCCGCTTATTTAGATAAACAACAATATTTAAGTTTAGGTGTAAAGCAATCTATTTTTTCGACTGAACAGCGTGAGAAAATTTATGATATTTTTGAGCATTATTTGCGCTTTTTAGCCAATGAACCTTATTATGATAGTAATATTCTAAGCTTTGAATACTTGGAAAAAATTCAGCCTTGTTATGATTTTGTGGTGATTGATGAGGTTCAAGATATTACAGCAATTCAACTCTATTTGATTTTAAAAACCTTAACACAGCAAGGGCAATTCTTGTTGTGTGGTGATGCCAATCAAATTGTACATCCTAACTTTTTCTCTTGGGCAAAGATAAAAAGTTTATTTTATCAAGATGAACAATTACATCAAAACGAAAACATTACGCAAATCTTACATCATAATTATCGTAATTCGCAACGTGTGACTGAAATTTCTAATCGTATTTTATTGCTGAAAAATGCTCGTTTTGGTTCGATTGATAAAGAAAGTCATTATTTAGTAGACAGTAATGCAGATATAAATGGTGGTGTTTATTTTTTAAAAGATCGTAATGAAATTTTAGCTGAACTCGATAATAAAACCAGTATTTCAACTCAGTTTGCTGTTGTAGTGATGCATGATGAACAAAAACAAGCTGCACAACGGTTCTTTAAAACACCATTAATCTTCTCTATCCAAGAAGCTAAAGGTTTGGAATATCAAAATATTATTCTATATAATTTTGTGAGTAATGAAAGTCAGAGTTTTAATGAAATCTGTAGGGATGTTCGTGGCGAAGATTTAAAAAAAGATTTTATTTTTTCCCGTAATAAAGACAAAACTGATAAATCTTTAGAGATTTATAAATTTTATATTAATGCCCTATATGTGGGTTTGACTCGTGCAGTGGTCAATTTATATTGGGTGGAACAAAAAGATCAACATGCGATTTTTAATTTACTTGGTTTAGAGAAAGCCAGTGATTATTTAGATTTGGCTGAACAAAAATCTAGTTTACAAGATTGGCAAAGAGAAGCACAAAAACTTGAATTACAAGGTAAAAAAGAACAAGCAGACCGTATTCGTAAAGAAATTTTAAAAGAAAAAACCGCCAATTGGGATATTTTGACAGGTGAATCATTACAAAGCTTGGTACATCAAGCATTATATACAGAGAAAGAAGATAAGAAAGCAAAACTCAGTTTGTTTGAATATGCAATTGTGTATAAAAACAAACGTTATTTATTTGAACTCGATCGTAAAGGGTTTAAACCTGCAATAGCAGTCTTGGATAGGAAAAATAGCCAAATGCTGAAAGCAGTGCAAGGGATTGAGCAAAAATATTATTTACCTTATACCGTGAAAAATCCAACTGCATTAATGAAAAAGATTGAGCAATTTGGAATAAATTTTAGAAATGAATTTAATCAAACACCACTTATGGCAAGTGCATGGGTAGGTAATATTGACTTATTTAAAAAGTTGCTCGCAGATGGTGCAGATGTTTATGCTTTTGATAATGAATATCAAACGATGTTGCATATTGCTTTGTCAAAGGCGTGTCAATCTGAAAAATATAATAAATCATTTTTTGCTGAATTTTACCCATTATTAAAACTGGAAAGTTTAATTTTACAGGTTGATCATAAGCTCTTTAAAATTGAGCCAAATCAAGCAGAATATCTTATTTTTCATAGTATCTTTGCTTTGTTTATGAAAAAAATACATATGTTGTGGGTGGTGCAATCTAAAGCAATTCATACTGCACTATTGGTCGAATGGTTTAAATATTTACCTGACCATGTTATGACAGAAACACGCAAAAAACAAAGCTATTTGAGTTCGATATTGTCAAAGAATGAACGTGATAGTAGCAATAGATATGGTAAAAAATTATTTTTGCGTATCGAACATGGTCAATATGTGTTTAATCCTGATTTATTGATTAAGATTAATGATGAATGGTATAAAATTTATGATCTGCTCAATATTCGAGATATCGATTATTTTGCTTATCAATGGGATAGGGATATACCAGAATGGTTAAATCAGGAACTCATGGAAGCAGCAGATAAAAGTTTTAATGCTAAAATAAACTATTTATTTTTAATGTTAAATATCAATCGTCAGGCAGATGTTAAAGGTGTAAATGAATGAATATTTTCCCAATCTCTTTAAAGTTGCAGCAGCAACGTTGCCTGATTGTGGGTGGTGGGCATATTGCCTACCGCAAAGCAAACTTGTTAGTCAAAGCTGGTGCGATTATTGATGTTATTGCACCAGAGATTGAGCCTGATTTGCAACAATTAGTTGAGAAGTCACAGGGTCAATATATCCAAGCCCCTTTTTCTGTAAATATTTTAGCAACGCCTTATCGCCTAGTGATTGCAGCGACAGATCAGCCTGATGTGAATAAAGCTGTCTTTGAGCAATGTGAGATACGTAATCTTCTCGTCAATAGCGTAGATGATATTCCAAATTGTCGTTTTATGGTGCCTGCAATTATTGATCGGTCACCACTCGTTATTTCTGTGGCTTCAAATGGAGCTTCGCCTGTTTTATCACGTCAAATTCGTACACAGTTAGAAAGTTCTATTCCACATGGTATGGGTAAATTAGCTGAGTTTTCTGGTCAATGGCGTAAACAGGTGAAAGAAAAAATTGCGAATCCAGATGAGCGTCGTATTTTTTGGGAAAACTTATACGCAAGTCCACTAAAAGAGCAAGTCTTTAATGACAATCTTGAGGTGGCAAATAATTTAATTGAACAAGCCTTAACAGAATGGACTGCACCGAAAGGTGAAGTCTATTTAGTGGGTGCGGGTCCTGGTGATCCAGAGTTGCTGACTTTAAAAGCATTACGTTTGATGCAACAAGCTGATGTGGTGATTTATGATCGTTTGGTCTCTGCACCAATCTTAGAATTGTGCCGCCGTGATGCTGAAAAGATTTATGTCGGTAAAGCACGTTCTAATCATTCAGTCCCACAAGATGGTATTAATGCTTTGTTGGTTGAATATGCACAAAAGGGTAAGCGTGTTTGCCGCTTAAAAGGTGGTGATCCATTTATTTTTGGGCGTGGTGGCGAAGAGATTCAAGAATTAGTTGAAGCTGATGTTACATTTCAAGTTGTGCCGGGTATTACAGCGGCGTCAGGGTGTTCTGCTTATGCAGGTATTCCACTCACGCATCGTGATTACGCACAAAGCGTACGTTTTTTAACAGGACACCTTAAAGAGGGATCACCAGAACTTCCTTGGAATGAGCTAGTCTATGAAAACCAAACTCTGGTGTTGTACATGGGCTTAGTTGGTTTAGAACGCATTTGTGAGCAACTGATTGCTCATGGTCAGCGTCCAAATATGCCAGTTGCACTTATTTCCAAAGGTACTACGCCAGATCAAAATGTGGTGGTTGGAACTTTAGCGGATATAGCGACCAAAGTATCTGAGCATCATATCGTAGCCCCGACTTTAACCATTATTGGTGAAGTGGTCAGTCTGCGTGAACAGTTAAAATGGTTGTAGGGTGCATGATTGCGTCCTGACAGAGTGAGAGAAACAAGTGATTCATGTTGTCCTATACGAACCAGAAATACCTGCAAACACAGGTAATATTATTCGTTTGTGTGCCAATACAGGTGCTCAATTGCATTTAGTGAGACCTTTAGGTTTTGAACTAGACGATAAGAAATTGAAGCGAGCAGGTTTGGATTACCACGAATGGGCAAGAATGCAAATTTGGGACAATATCGAACTCTGTCTTGCCGATTTAAAAACCAAAGGTGTTGAGCATGTTTTTCCACTGACCACGAAAGGTACAGCGACACCGCATACTGTCGATCTTAATCGTCCAGTTGCTTTGTTAATGGGACCTGAAACAAGGGGTTTGCCTGAACAAGTGCGTTTAATGTTCCCACAAGAGCAATGGATTCGTTTGCCGATGGCTGAGAACTCAAGAAGCTTAAACCTTTCTAATGCGACTGCGGTAATCGTCTATGAAGCGTGGAGACAACAGGGTTTTAAACAACTTTAATTCCTTGGGTTAGAGATCACCATACGGGCTTGCAACAACCAAGGTTATGGTTCACACGTGGTTGGCAAGATAAAGTTTTTGCAGGATTTACAAACAGTGCGAGTTTAAATGGTGATAAACAAGTGACGTTGATTCAATTACAAACCTTAGCTTCTCAGCATGGTGGTATTTGGGTGAGTTTAGGTTTACTTCCAGCCAATACCAAAGCCGCAAAACGCGAAGATGTGAATAATTTAGGCGGTTCTGTTGGTTTACTGGTTCAATCACCTTCTGATGCGAGTGTAGATGAGATTCCAACAGGGGACTTAGAAACAGCGAAGCTGTATGCGGAACGTGTTAAATCAATTGTTGAAAAACTGCATAGCTAAGTTTTTGAGTTAATAAAAAGGCGCATTTAGCGCCTTTTTAGATTTAGATGATTTTATTCGTGTTCATTGTGTTGAGGTGCATTATATTTAAAGCCTTTGGTTTTATAGCCTAAATATAAAATACCAAACATTGCCCACCATAAACCGTATTTTAATGCTGTATCTTCAATTTCTAGCCACATAGCGAAGACGCTGAGGAAGCCACAAAGAGGAATGATGACAAAGTTTAAAATATCTTTGAAATTCTTTGTACGGCCATCACGTAATGCATAGCGAGAAATCACTGAGAGATTCACAAAAGTAAATGCAATCAAAGCACCAAAGCTGATCATTGAAATCACAACATCCAAACTCATAAAACCAGCGCTTAATGCGACCAATCCTACAATGATAATATTATAAGATGGGGTATATGTTTTATGACTAATATGGCCGAAGATTTTCTTGTTAATCACACCGTCCCGACCCATCACATACATCAGACGTGATACGCCAGCATGAGCTGAAATACCAGATGCCATGACAGTCACAATTGCAAACGCTAAAACGTAAGACTGGAACAGCGAACCACCCACCAACAATAAAATATCTGGTTGAGTTGCTGCGACATCTTGGAAGTAACTTTTTGGATCATTTGGAAAGTAAATTTGCATAAAGTAGGTGCTGATAATAAAAATTACACCTGCGAATAATGCGGTCAAGAAAATCGCTTTTGGTAAGGTCTTTTCAGTATCTTTAGTTTCTTCTGCTAGAGAGCTTAGCGAGTCAAAACCTGTAAATGAAAAGCACAGTAGGGTTGCACCTGTAATTAACGCGCCAATAGAGGTTAGCTCATTCCAGAATGGTTGTAAGCTCCAAAGTTGATAGCGTGTTTCTGCAGTAATTGGACCTTCTGCGTTATACCCCATTTGTAGTTTGTTATAAACTAAATAGGTGAATACACCGATGACGATCAGTTGAACTAAAACAATCAAGCTATTAAAGTTTGCAACAAAACGAGCGCCACGCAGGTTGATGCCAGTCATAAAGGCAGTCAGGATAATCACCCAGACCCAGTGGTTTACATTTGGAAATAAGGCATCCAGATAGATTCCCGCCAAGATGATATTGACCATCGGTGATAGTAAATAATCGAGCCAAGAAGACCACCCCACCATAAAGCCAACATTTGGATGGATTGATTTTTGAGCGTAAGTATAAGCCGATCCAGAAGATGGATAACGGCGAATCATGTGCCCATAGCTTAGCGATGTAAATAAAATCGCAATCAATGCCACAATGTAAGAGGTAGGAACGTGGTGATGACTTTCTTCTGATACCAGACCGAAGGTGTCAAACAAGGTCATCGGTTGAATATAAGCCAAACCAATAATGATAATGTGCCAGAGACCTAGCGTTTTTTGCAGTTTAGCTACCGATGGAGTACCAGAAATATTTGTCAACGGCGTTATCCTCATAATCGTTGATCAAAGATCAGCTATGGTTTTAAGGGTCATTTGAGACAAAAATGACCCCTGCTACAAAAAAAAGAAGTGCGCCAATTTATCGTAATTTATTATAAATTGTCAGTACTTTTATGCTTCTTTTAGCAATTTTTTTGCCAATTCGCCAAAGAAATAGATGAATAAAGATTCATTTAAAATGGCAAAGCCCCGATAATGAGATTATATCGGGGCTTTGAAAGTTAAATTATTTATTTAACTTAATGAATTACCATGCTTTTTGCAAAATTGCACGAAGATCTTCTAAATTCGCTTCTTTTGGGTTGTAAATGATTGAACCATCATTTAAGGCTTTTTCAGCAACTTCGTCTAACTGCGCTTCTGTCACTTTACCCGTTTCACGTAAAGTACGTGGAAGTTTAGTAAGCGTGAATAAACGATCACGCATGGTTAAAATAGTTGCAATGGCTTTTTCTGCTCGCAGATGAGCAGGTGTCTGTGCATAAATATCTGCACCTGCAAGTGGAAGCAATAATTCACCAATCTTAGCACCATTGACTTCTTTATTGTATTCAAGCACATATGGCAAGAATAAGTTCATACAAAGACCATGGGGTAGGTGAGCCACCGCACCCAGAGCATGGCCAAGTGAGTGAACCAGACCAACCATTGAATTAGAGAATGCGATTCCCGCCATAGTTGATGCTTGAGCAAGCTCTAAACGACCTTGTGCATCACTTGGATTGTCTAAAACTTTGAATAAGTTTTCACTAATTTTCTTGATGCCAGCACTTGCATAAGCATCGCTTAAAGGATTCGCTGCTAAGCATGTATAAGCTTCAACACAGTGAGTTAGTGCATCCATACCTGTCATTGCGGTTAGGTGTGGTGGCAATGTTTGTGTCATGCGCGGATCAAGAATCGCTGCATGTGGCATGAGATAGTAAGAAGCAAATGCAAGTTTGACATTTTTTTGCGTATCAGAAACGACAGCAACCATAGTTGCTTCAGAACCTGTACCAGACGTTGTCGGAATCACGAAGAATGGTTTTAATGGTTTTGGTAGGTTATGCGCACCTGAGTATTGCAATAAATCATCGCCACCTTCTGAAACTAAAATATTAGTTGCTTTCGATGTATCAATAACCGAACCACCACCAATCGCAATAATCGCATCACATTTTTTTTCACGATACAGTTGTGCTGCTGCACGTACTACTTCCAAGCTTGAATCAGGTGGAACGTCATCAAAAATTGCACCAATTACAGCATCTGTTGTGCTAAAAGCAGCTTCAATTGGGCTGAGTAGACCATTTGCACGTACGCCTTTATCGGTAATGATCATTGGGCGTTTTGAACCAAGAGTCGCAAGTTCAAAAGGGATGTGCTCTAACGCAGCATTACCAGCAATTACCTTTACAGGACAAAAAAATTCGTAATAAGGCTTAGCCATGTTATGTGCTCCGTTTGAAATATGATTGTGCGACTTTGAGGTAGATATTTTTTGCGCCAGTGAATTTTTCTTTGAATGTTAATTCAGCTGGATAACGTTTCACAGCAAGTGAGGCAATTAATTTAGGTAGAATTAACGCTTCCATTTTATTTAAACAACGCACTAAGCGAATGGCACTTGAAACATCACCATCAGCAATCATACGGTCATTGGCAAATGCTTGAGCAGTACTTTCTTGGAAAGAAAATACCAGAAAAGCATGAGTTAAATGTTTGAAGGTAATTGTTAAATCAGGTTTGCCTTTATAGTTGGATAAAAGCTCTAATTGTTTTTCTTCGGTCACTCGTGCAATAAATGCAGGACCATTTGGGAAAACATTCATTGAAAGTATAAAGCCAACTGGAAATTTAGAGACTTCCTGTTGTACTTCGTCATCCACTTGGCTTGCCATTACTAAACCACGACCGACGACATCCATCATGAGTTTTACGTAGGCAAATTGCAAAGTGGGCTTCACTGCTTTGGTCGAAATCACTCGCGTATCCCTTGTTAAAATTATGCAAAAGCAAATTTAGAGTAATTACTCTAATTTATTTCTTTGGAATTTAAAAGTAGTTTATTCAGATTTGACTATAAGGTCATGAAAGAAATTCGTATTTTGTAAATAGCGAATAAAATCATGACAAAGTTGCTCAAAGCTTGGGTAATCTTCAAGCAAGTCTTGCAAGCGTACCATTTCTAAACCTGCGTATCCACAAGGATTAATGGTTTGAAAGCCTGTTAAATCACAATCAATATTTAAGGCTAAACCGTGGTAACTACGACCACGGCGAATTTTAAAACCTAAAGACCCGATTTTACGACCATCAACATAGACTCCTGGCGCATCAGGCTTAGCGTAAGCATCAATGTTGTATTGTTTCAGCAAGTCAATCATGGCTTGTTCAGCAAAGCTGACTAGAGTTCGAACATGCCATTTCAAACGGTTTAAATCTAATAGGAAATAGGCAACGAGTTGACCCTTACCATGCCAAGTGACCTGTCCCCCGCGATCAGTATGGACAACTGGAAGGCTGCTGTGCGTAAGGATATGTTCAGCTTTGCCTGCTTGCCCTTGAGTCAAAACATCTTGATGTTGTAATAACCAAACTTCATCGGGTGTGGTTTCATCACGATTGGTTGTGAAGTCTTTCATTGCTTCAAAACGAGCTGTGTAGTCTTGTAGATCATTGAAACAACGAATGATTAAAGTAGGTTTTACAGAGCTCATTACAATAAAATTTCCTTTGCAGCTTTAAAGAGATAAGTGGTTGAATTATGTAATTATTTAAGTTGGATAAATAGGGGTGATCTAAAAGTCGTACGTTATTTTTTATTAAAAAAAATCCAAAACACTTTCGTATTTTGGATTTCTTATTTAAAGCGCTGTTTTAATTAAAGGGCAGGCTGCAAGATCAGCATATAGCGCATGAACTTGTTCTAACTCTTCAAAGCGTAATTGTGCGGTTAAAGAGTGGTATTTACCTGTACGTGAAGGTTGTACTTTTACTGTACCACCATCGAATTCAGGGAAGTGCTTCTGCAAAATATCAACAACAGCCACTCGAAGTTCATCCCCTGCATTACCAATCAATTTGATTGGATAGTCCATCGGGAAAACCCAAAGATGTTCTTGTAATTCACGAGAAGGAGTGCGGTCTAACATGAGCAACCTCTTTAATTTGAAACGCCCGCATCAGTGCAGGCGCTTATGATCTAATAACTAAATGGGGATGAAGTACTTAACTTCAAGTCATGAACGAGGGCTTTGACCATCGTTCAAACTTTCCCAATAATTAGTCATTTTCCAAGAATGAACGTAAATGTTCAGAGCGAGAAGGGTGGCGAAGTTTACGTAACGCTTTCGCTTCAATCTGACGGATACGTTCACGTGTTACGTCAAACTGTTTACCCACTTCTTCTAAAGTATGGTCGGTTGGCATATCGATACCAAAACGCATTTTTAAGACTTTAGCTTCACGTTCTGTTAAGTTTTCAAGCACTTCACGTGTCGCTTCTTTTAAACCTTCTGAGGTCGCAGCATCGACTGGAGATGTGATGTTCGAGTCCTCAATGAAGTCACCAAGATGCGAATCTTCATCATCACCGATCGGTGTTTCCATCGAAATCGGTTCTTTTGCGATTTTAAGTACTTTACGAACTTTAACCTCGTCCATTTCAAGACGCTCACCTAATTCTTCAGGTGTCGGTTCACGTCCCATTTCTTGAAGAAGTTGACGTGATACACGATTGATCTTGTTAATCGTTTCAATCATGTGGACTGGGATACGAATAGTACGCGCTTGATCGGCAATTGAACGAGTAATCGCCTGACGAATCCACCAAGTTGCATAAGTCGAGAATTTATAACCACGACGATATTCAAACTTGTCTACAGCCTTCATCAAACCGATGTTACCTTCTTGAATCAAATCAAGGAATTGTAAGCCACGGTTAGTGTATTTCTTCGCAATTGAAATAACCAAACGTAAGTTTGCTTCAACCATTTCTTTCTTGGCACGACGTGCTTTCGCTTCACCAACTGCCATACGTTTAGAGATATCTTTGATATCTTTTACGTTCAAACCAAGGTCTTTCTCAATATCGGCAATTTTCTGTTGGAATGCCAATACGTCAGGGCGCACTTTTTCTAAATGTGCTTTGGTTTCAGCAGGGGCTTTCGCGATTTGTTCATCTAACCAA
The DNA here is from genome assembly GCF_023488045.1 of Acinetobacter sp. ANC5681. Taxonomy (NCBI): domain Bacteria; kingdom Pseudomonadati; phylum Pseudomonadota; class Gammaproteobacteria; order Moraxellales; family Moraxellaceae; genus Acinetobacter; species Acinetobacter sp. ANC5681. The sequence goes on along the minus strand of NZ_JAMFKZ010000006.1, from coordinate 69,102 downwards.
GCTGGATTTGACTCTTGTTCAGGGAAGGTTGTACGGAATTGATTACGATCCATACGACCACGACGCACTGCATAACGCATGATTTCACGTTCGTTGGTACGAATTTGCTCATGTGTGCCACGAATCATTTCTGAAATGATGTCAAATAAACGTGGTGTGAATTTGAACATCATAAAGACAGCAGCTAAAGCTTCTAGTGCAGCTTTTGCTTCGTCACTATTGCGACCATGTTTTGCTACAATTGCTTTTGTATCATTCCAAGCAGCTTCTAGTTCAGAAAAACGAACTTTGGCGATTTCAGGATCTGGACCTGAATCACCTTCAGAATCATCATCACCTTCAGATTCTTCGTCTTCGTCATCATCGTCAAGTTTTACATCTTTCGTCGCAGGTGAAGCGCTTTCAGCTTCTTCAAGTTCTGCTTCTTCTTCCAGTACTTCTGGAATGTCATAATCAGTTTCTGGGTCTAAATAGCCAGAAAGAATATCGGCAAGACGACGCTCACCTGTTAAAAAGTCATTATATTCTTGTAAAACGACTTCAACAGCATTTGGCCAATAAGCAATTGAATGTAAAACGTCACGAATACCTTCTTCGATACGTTTTGCAATGCTAATTTCGCCTTCACGCGTTAAAAGTTCAACTGTCCCCATTTCACGCATGTACATACGTACAGGGTCAGTGGTACGACCAGGCTCGCTTTCAACCGATGCGAGTACGGCAGCAGCTTCTTCTTCAGCGACTTCGTCCGCAGCTTCAGTAGACTCACCAAACATGGTGTCATCAGTTTCTGGCGCACGTTCATGCACTGGAATACCAACGTCTTGAAGCATCTGGATGATGTCTTCAATCTGCTCACTTTCCGTAATTGAGTCTGGTAGATGATCGTTAACCTCAGCGTAAGTTAAGTAACCTTGTTCTTTGCCTCGGCTAATCAGAGCCGCTACTTGCGAAGTAGGGGAATTCATATCGCTCATCTTTGCTTACTCTTTTGTTGAATCTGTGGCGGTGAAAAACCGTGCATGATAGCACAATTCACGAGGAATGTTTTGGATTTGATCCGTTAGCTTTAAATAAAAAATAGGTTGGATTGAACTGTAGTTTCTTAGATATTGGGATGTGTCATAATTTTTCAAGCAGAGAATTCCTATTCAAGAATTTTTTCATTTGTACAATTGTTAGAATATAAATACACAAAAAAACGATGAAAAAAAGTACAAAACACCATTTTATAGTAAAAAAATCAAATAAAACTTGACAAGGTTTGATAAGACCGATAAATAGCGGCTAGACCCATTTATATTTTTTCATTTAGAGGTACTGTTAGTGTCTTCTACAGATTTCGAATTAGATGATGATAACTACGGTGAGGATGATGTTGGTTTTGATGAGTCATCAGGCAAAATCAGTGCCAAAGAATCATTAGAAAAGCGCCGTTTGATTGATGATCTACTCGCTCAACGCCGTTTAGAACGAGAATTAAAAGATTTCGATTATGATTTCGACGACGATGATTTGGATGACTAAAGTGAAGCAAAATTGCTAAGACTTTATGTTTGAAAATGTTATGCTGTTGCCGTGTATTTAAAATTTGGATTATAAAATGAGCACATTAGATTTAGACTTATTGAGTAATTTTCTTGACGGTGATCAAAATGAGCACGGTTTAGATTTTGCAGCGACTCATGGCTTTTTGTGTGCTATTGCGGTTGGTCCAAAATTTGATCGTTGGTTGGATGAGCTTTTTGAGAGTAATCAAAAGAAAGTTCCTAGTGAAATCATTGAACAAATCAAAGCTTGGTTAGAGTCTATTCGCCAAGATTTAGCCAATGAAAACGGAATTGAATTCCCTTTTGAAATTGAAGAAGCAGATGTTGATTCAAGTTTAGGTGATTGGAGTGTTGGTTTTGTTGATGCAATGTTCTTAAATGAAGAGGCATGGTTTGCTCCAGAGTTTGAAGAACAATTGGTTGATTTAACTTTACCAATTATGGTGTTTAGTGGCATTGATGAAGAAGATCCACAAATGGAATCTTTCCGCCGCAATGGTCAATTGATGGATGAATTAGCAGAAGAAATTCCTGATAATTTGAACGAAATTTATCTTATGTATCACACGCCAGCGTGATGCTACATCTTATGTAGTTATAAAAGTAATGCATAATTTGACACCAAATTAAATAAAAAAACGTCCTTTAGAGGACGTTTTTTATATCTCCTTTGGGAGTTAATGTTTTTGTGATTGAGGAAGCATCAAGTGGAGATCACTATTCAATGCTTTTATATTTCTCTTCGCTATTTAATCTATTTGGGATGATTTGCCCAGAGACCAAACATTTTCAGAGGCGATTACTTTACCCTTAAGATTCTCTGTTATCGTTTCCAATAATTTAATTTGATAATGCGTTGCATAATGCTCAGTTAATTCATGTTCAGGAACGGAGAATGGTGGTCCTTTAAGTGAGTTTTGATCATATTCAAGGCTAATTAATAGCTGAGGTGCTTGTTTTGTAATGTCTAACAAATGTTGTGTGTATTGGCTTCGCATTTGCGGTGGAAGAGCGATTAGGGCAGCTCGATCATAAACAGCATCTACATCACCAAGTTGTTGTGCTGTTAACTGGAAAAAATCACCAACGAATAATTCAATTTGAGGATGTTGATAGTGAGTCAATTCACCTGATTGTGCCTCTTTAAAGCTCAATCCTAAATTTGAAATAAGATCTTGGATTGCAATAGGGCTAAGATCAATACCAACTATTTGATAACCCTGATTTATTAGCCAGCTTATATCTAAACTTTTACCACAAAGTGGAACAAAAATACGAGCATGAGGCTTTAAATCTAATGATCTAAAATATTGGGTAAGTAGGGCGTGAGGTTGGTCTTGATGAAAACCAATATTATTGTTTTGCCATTTGTCATGCCAAAAATCATGTTGCATTATTTGAACCTCGGTATCCATGTAAATAGAGTTGAAAATGTCATTTACTATTTTTTTGATAAATAGAATTTTTTGATTAAGAACCAAAGGACGTATGCTATTGCAATAGCTAAAATAATAGTGCCAATACGCTGTGTAATAGCACTCATCAATGCTGGATTTTCACTAAAATGATAACCAACATAAGCAAGTAGGGTGGTCCAAAGGATTGTACCTGCAGCACTGTAAGCCATGAACTTACTAAAAGGCATTTTGCTCATACCTGCTGGGATACTAATTAAAGAGCGAACTGCAGGTACCATACGACCAAAAAAAACGATCCTATGCCCATATTTTTCAAACCAAGCCAATGATTTTTCAAGATCAGCAACACTAATACGTAGGTATTTTCCGTAGCGTTCGACAAGAGTAAAAAGGTGGTGTTGCGGAATTTTTCTACCAATCCAATACAGTAATGCCGCGGCTAGGAGTGAGCCGATACTACCAGCAATAATAACGCCAATTAAGCTCAAGTCTCCCTTAGAGGCGGTATAACCCGCAGAGGGCATAATGATTTCGGATGGAATTGGTGGGAAAATATTATCAAGAAACATTAAAAATGCGATACCCAAGTATCCTAGTTTCTCCATGATGGATAATACCCAGCCTTCCAGTCCCATAGCGCCTAAATGTGATTTGTGAGTTAGGGGTTAGAATAATGGTTGTCTAGATAACTCTCAATGATGTATTGGTTAATAATTTTGATGATTAAAATAAAAAAAGCCTTAGTTTGAGCTAAGGCTTTTTATTAAATTTTTATACTTATTTATAGGCGTTTGCGTTTTGCCGCTGCAATTTGTGACTGACGCATACGGAAGCCAGCTTTTTGTTTATCCGTAGTTTTATCAATACAGTAAACACAAGACACACCGTGTTCATAGCTTGGTAATTCAGCTTCAACCTTAGTAAGTGGCCATCCACAAGCGTGACACTTAATATTTTCACCTTCTTCAACGCCGTGAGTCACCGCAGTACGACCATCAAATACGAAGCATTCACCTTCCCACATACTTTCTTCGGCAGGGGTTTCTTCTAGATATTTTAAAATACCGCCTTTGAGATGATAAACTTCCTTAAAGCCTTCTTGAAGAAGGAGAGAAGTTGATTTCTCGCAACGAATACCGCCTGTACAGAACATCGCAATTTTTTTGTCTTTGTGCTGCTCAAGGTTTTGTTTTACATATTCAGGAAATTCACGGAATGTTTCCGTTTTAGGATCGATTGCACCCTTGAATGTACCAGCTTTGTATTCATAGTCATTACGAGTGTCGATCAGGATTACGTCATCACGACTAATCAGATCATTCCATTCTTTAGGATCAAGATAATGGCCTACTAAATCACGTGGCTTAACTTCGACACCTAAAGTGACAATTTCATTTTTAAGTTTAATTTTCATTTTACGGAATGGCTTTTCAGAGCTTTCAGACTCTTTATATTCCATTGCATTGAAACCTTCGTTTAAAAGGAATTGATGAACCGTGTCAATTGCTGCACGGTCGCCAGCAACCGTGCCGTTAATTCCTTCAGAAGCGACAATCAGAGTTCCACATAAATTGATGCTCTTCACTAAGTTCAAAAGACGTTGTTGCAGGTCTGCTGCATCTGAAACTTCTTTAAATTGATATAGTGCCGCAACAACCCAATTATTGGTCGCTTGCTGTTCTACAGGTGCAAGCTGTTCTACAGTAGCGTTCATGGATAACTCCAAATGTATTAAGATAGAAAAATAAGGCGCACATTTTAGCGCGAAATCTGAAAATAAGCGAGAAAGCCATAAAACAAATATGGTTTTAAAGGAGTTGGTTTTGAGTAACGATCGTCGAATTCCATCATTGACCCCCTGTGCAGGACGTTGCTCAACGGTATTTGGTGATCTGGTTTGTCGTGGTTGTCGACGTTTTAATCATGAAGTGATTCAGTGGAACACCTACACGCCTGAACAAAGACTCATGGTTTGGAGGCGATTGGATGCACAATTGAATCAAATATTAGTACCTTTGCTACCTCATGCGAATCTTCAACATATTGAAGGTTTTATTCACAGTAAACATATTCGTGTCTTAGAGACAGCAACGACAGGGCGGAAGTTGTATCATGCTTTGAAAATTTGCGAGAAGAATAAGCATTTGGCACATGATAGTGGGCTTGGTATTACAGATTCACAGGTTAAACCCATTTGGGATGAGTTTGAGCGACGTGTGCTGGCTTTGGCGAAGGCGAGTTATGAATTGGCATGGTTACGTGCAGATGGTATCAGTGCAACCTTGTTACGTGCCTTAGAAGAAGATGAGATCTAAAAAGATTTTTTACGAAAAGTTAGCCAATAAATAACCATTTCAGCAATTAATACATTGATCGTCCAGCCTAACCATGCTTCAAGCTGATAAATGTGGATTGGTGTAAGCCAATCCCAATAGGGTTGAATTTGGTAAAGTGCAAGTTTCCATGTTCTTAAGCTTAATGCAGATAATGCTAAAGCAAAACTTCGAATCATCCAGTTACGATGTGCAATCCATTTTTTTTCAAAAGCATAATAAAGTGCAAATAGGGTACTTGTTCCCCATAATAATCCAAGAATGACAAAGCAGATTTGAGTACTTAGACCTCCATTTGCTGAGATTGCAAGAATGAAGCCGCTAGGCAAGGCGGCTCCAAGTGTTGCAATAATATAAAGCCAGCCCGCATAGCGATGTAAACGTGGTGTGTTGTTACGAATTGAATGTGAGAATTGGGTAAAACCCGCCAATAATACCAAGCTGCTAGTGATAACATGAGTTTGAAATGCAAAGCGCCAAGGCTGAGAGTGTACGACATCTTGCTTAAGAACTAAAAAATTGGTGCTATCCGACCAAGGGAAATAATTCAGGCAGATTTTAAGCATTAACCAAGATAGATAGCCGAAAACTAATATGATGATCAATTGAGAGAATCGGTTGAGTATTTTCCACATAAATATTGATCACTGATATGCTGTGCAAGCAAAATAATTTAAATAGTCTTTTTAGATGAGAACATTAAAATGAATAAGCCTAAACAATTATTAATTGCGATTGCTATTTTATCAAGCACTCCGCTGACTTTAGCACAGCCCGCTCAAATAGCACCTTCATGGACAGGGTTATATAACGATGAACAAAAAATTTCTTTGTTTATGCAGCAAAAAGGTAATGATGTTAATGGTTATAGTGTTTTGAATGGCAAGCAACTAAATTTTAAAGGGAAAATTAAGCAAACTGATTCAAATTATACATTAACCTTGAATGAGATTGGGCAAGGTGTGGATGTTGGTCGATTCGTATTGAATTATAAGGGGAATACTTCACCGATTGAAGCGCAATGGTTGTCTGTAAGTCAAACGGTAAAACCTAAATTTTTTAGTTTAAATGCACAGCAATGTAAATATGCAAAAGGGCAAGGTGAATTTCCTGATGCTTCGGTGCGTTTGTTGAAAGATGCTGATTTACAAGTGCCTTTAGGGCAGTTGCAATATATGCGTAATGAAATTTATGCACGTCATGGTTATGCTTTTCAGAGCAAAAAATGGGCAACTACATTTTCGCAATATGATTGGTATATGCCTTGCTATACCAATGTGGATACACGTCTAACTCAACTTGAAAAAGAAAATATCAAGCGGATTAAAATGGTCGAACCTTATGCAAAAGATATAGATTGGGGGCGTTAAGATATTTCTATTTTTTGTGCATAAAAAAGCTGCCATTTGGCAGCTTTTTTAACATTAATTTTAAAAATAAAATTAACGTTTGATGTCGCGTTGAGTCGAGCCTGTGTAAAGCTGACGTGGACGACCGATCTTGTAAGGACCGCTGTGCATTTCTAACCAGTGGCTGATCCAACCAACAGTACGTGCAAGAGCGAAAATTACAGTAAACATTTCTGTTGGGATACCAATCGCTTTTAAGATGATACCTGAATAGAAGTCTACGTTTGGATACAAGTTACGCTTGATGAAGTATTCATCAGAAAGCGCAATTCTTTCAAGTTCCATTGCAAGAGCAAGTTGTGGATCTTGGATGCCTAAAGCTTCAAGTACTTCGTCACAAGTTTGTTTCATGACTTTCGCACGTGGATCGAAGTTTTTGTAAACACGGTGACCGAAGCCCATGAGTTTAACTTCTTTGCTCTTCACTTTTTCCATGAATTCAGCAACGTTTTCTACGCTACCAATTTCATCTAACATTTTAAGTACAGCTTCGTTTGCACCACCGTGAGCAGGTCCCCAAAGTGCAGAGATACCAGCAGAGATACATGCATATGGGTTCGCACCAGTAGAACCAGCAAGACGAACTGTAGACGTAGATGCATTTTGCTCGTGGTCAGCATGAAGCGTAAAGATACGATCCATTGCACGTGCAAGAACAGGATTTACTTTGTAGTCACGATCAGCAGGAGTAGCAAACATCATGTGCAAGAAGTTTTCTGCATAACCTAAGTCATTACGTGGGTAAATGAATGGTTGACCTACAGTGTACTTGTAGCTCCACGCTGCAAGCGTAGGGATTTTCGCGATTAAGCGAATTGCAGTAATTTCACGATGGTTAACATCTTCGATGTCTAAACCGTTGTGATAAAACGCAGATAATGCACCTACTACACCAACCATGATTGCCATAGGGTGAGCATCACGACGGAAACCATTGAAGAAACGGCTTACTTGGTCATGAACCATAGTGTGATTGCGAACTTTAGCATCAAATTCTGCTTTCTGTTCAGCATTTGGAAGCTCGCCATTTAATAATAAGTAGCAAGTTTCTAAATAGTCTGCTTGAGTCGCTAATTGATCAATCGGATAGCCACGGTGTAATAACACACCTTTGTCACCATCAATGAATGTGATCTTAGATTCGCAAGCAGCTGTCGCCATAAAACCAGGATCGAAAGTAAAATGACCAGATGCTAATACATCTTTAACGTCAATTACATCTGGGCCCAATGTGCCGCTGTAAATTGGTAATTCAATTTCTTTGCCATCAAGCTGTAATACGGCTTTTTTGCCAGTTGCTGCAGACATTCAATAGATCTCCTGTCCTGGTGAATGATTATCTGACTCGAAATCCTAATCTTGTCATGTGCGAATCAGACGGTGTCAAAATTTGCTATAAGATTAGTGGCTACTAAAATTTTGTCAATTATACTTAGGGATAAAAAACAACGTTATTGCAGTCAATTAGTCATTTAGTATCAAAGAAAAAATTGAGTAAAATCACAGCATCGGTCGAGTATAATATGTCAAATCAGGTTTGAGGTGCATAAAAAAAATGAAGCACCAGTACAATTGTAAGTAAATTTTTATCCGAGTTATATTTTGGTGCTTAAAAAATAAATACTTACCACAATTCAAAAGCCTATATATCTCAGGGTTTAGAATTAACTATCCATTAAAAAACAGATTAAAAGTTTTATATATTGAGTCATAATTGATTCATTATGGTGCGATTAACTGTATAAAAAATAGCTTATTTTTTATGAGTAACTGGTGTGAGGAAACAGATTATTGATCCCTGATATTTAATATATAAATGAGGGGTATTATTTTCGCCTATATTTAAGATTGTATTTTTTGATTAATTTTTAGACACTAAGTGGAGTGTTATTGAAATATATTAGAAATAATTTTGACAAAAAATTTAGTAAACTAAAAAATAATAACTCATATTTTATTTTTATATAACAGTAATATATTGGGTTTTATTGCAGTTTCCAACGCAGCTTAAACACGCATTAAATGTGAATGATTCTTATTTCATTGTATTTTCGACTAAAGCGAAAACTGATTGTTTGTATTTTGATATTTCACGTTTTATAATTCGTTGTCGTTATATAGGTTAGGCGTGCATTATGCTTGCCTGACTATGCCAGCTTTCCTTTGAATTAATTCAAACAAACTCCGGATGGAGTTTCTACCTACAGGATGCCCGCTGTGAAAAGCAACAGACCTGTCAATTTGTCCATGGGTCAGGTGTTAGCGGTAAATTTACGCTCACCCGTGGCTATTGCATCAATTCTACACCGTTTATCAGGTGTAATCGTTTTCTTATTAGTCGCTGTTCTTTTATGGATTTTGGATAAATCTTTATCTTCACCAGAAGGATTTGACTACGTTAAAAATGTCGTTTTCGGAAATATCTGTGTACGTTTTATCGTATGGGTATTTGTAGCTGGCTTAATTTTTCACTTCATTGCTGGGGTAAAGCATTTACTTGCTGATCTCGGTTTTGCTGAGGAACTTCAAAGCGGTCGTATCGCAGCTACTATTTCATTGATCTTGTCTGCGCTTGGTATTCTCGCGGCATTTGTATGGATTATGTTCTGATGAAAAGTGCTACAGGTTTAACAGGTTCAGGTTCTCGCGATTGGTATATCCAACGTGTCAGTGCTGTAGTTTTGGCTGCTTACACTGTGGTGATGTTCGGTTGGATCTTGTGTAATAGCGGATTCGGTTACGAACAGTGGGCTGGCTTTATGTTGACTCTACCAATGAAGATTTTCTCTTTATTGGCAGTATTGTCACTTGTTGCTCATGCTTGGATTGGTATGTGGCAAGTCTTTACTGATTATGTAACGACTCGTCAAATGGGTCCTTCGGCTTCAGGTTTACGCCTTGTACTCACTACAGCTGTCATTATTTCAGTGTTCGTGTACGCAATCTGGGGTATCCAGATTTTCTGGGCAAATTGATAGGAAGAGATCATGGGCGCAATTAACCCTAAAGAAGATTATTCAAATATTCAAAACCTCACTTTCGATGCAGTTATTGTTGGTGGTGGTGGTTCTGGTATGCGTGCTTCTTACCAACTTGCTCAAGCTGGTTTAAAAGTTGCAGTATTGACCAAAGTATTCCCGACACGTTCGCATACTGTTGCTGCTCAAGGCGGTATTGGTGCATCGTTAGGTAACATGCAAGAAGATAACTGGCATTATCACTTCTATGACACGGTTAAAGGTTCGGATTGGTTAGGCGATCAGGACGCAATCGAGTTCATGACACGTGAAGCGCCAAAAGTTGTTTATGAGCTTGAACACTTAGGTATGCCGTTTGACCGTAACCAAGATGGTACGATCTATCAGCGTCCATTTGGTGGTCACTCTGCAAACTACGGTGAAAAAGCTGTACCGCGTGCGTGTGCTGCTGCTGACCGTACAGGTCATGCATTACTTCATACTTTGTATCAAAGTAACGTAAAAATGGGTACTCAGTTTTACGTTGAATGGATTGCATTAGACCTAATCCGTAACGAAGCAGGTGATGTTCTTGGTGTAACCGCAATTGACCAAGAAACAGGTAACATTGCAGTATTCCAAGCGAAAGCGACTTTGTTTGCAACTGGTGGTGCTGGTCGTGTTTATCGTGCATCAACAAATGCTTATATCAACACTGGTGACGGTCTTGGTATGGCTGCTCGCGCAGGTATTCCATTACAAGATATGGAATTCTGGCAATTCCACCCAACGGGTGTTGCGGGTGCGGGCGTATTGTTAACTGAAGGTTGTCGTGGTGAAGGTGGTATCCTTCGTAACAAAGACGGCGAACCATTCATGGAACGTTATGCTCCAACTTTAAAAGACTTGGCGCCACGTGACTTCGTATCACGTTCAATGGACCAAGAAATTAAAGAAGGTCGTGGTTGTGGTCCTAAGGCGGATTATATCTTGTTAGATATGACGCATTTGGGTGCTGAAACGATTATGAAACGTCTACCATCTGTATTTGAGATTGGTAAGAAGTTCGCAAACGTTGACTGTACCAAAGAGCCAATTCCAGTTGTACCAACAATCCATTATCAAATGGGTGGTATTCCTACGAATATTCATGGTCAAGTGGTTGTACCACACGGTGTTGAAGAGGGTGAATTCTCTGCGCACTATGATAAAGATACGAAAGAGTATTCTTATAAAGGTACACGTGACTATGTGAAACCAGTAAAAGGTTTCTATGCGATCGGTGAATGTTCTTGCGTATCAGTACATGGTGCAAACCGTTTAGGTACAAACTCATTGCTTGACCTTGTTGTATTTGGTAAAGCAGCGGGTGAACACATCATTGACTACGTGACTAAACATCATGGTGATGACTATCAACCGCTTCCGACTGATGTGTTGGAAAATACATTAAAGCGTATTCGTAAGTTAGATGATTCAACGACGGGTGAAAACGCGCAAGAAGTTGCTGATGCAATCCGTGACATCGTACAAGATCACGCAGGTGTATTCCGTACTCAAGCATTGCTTGATAAAGGCGTAAAAGAAATTCTTGCGATTGAGCCACGTGTTCGTAACATTCATTTGAAAGACAAATCTAAAGTATTTAACACAGCACGTGTTGAAGCATTGGAAGTTGAAAACTTGTATGAAGTTGCAAAGGCGACTCTAATTTCTGCTGCTGCACGTAAAGAATGTCGTGGTGCGCATACAGTTGTTGACTATGAGTTAGCACCTGATCACCCAACTTATTCATACGGTCGCCGTGATGATGAGTGGATGAAGCATACTTTATGGTATTCATCAGACAACCGTCTTGAATATAAGCCGGTACGTTTCAGCCCATTAACGGTTGAAGCAATTGAACCTAAGCCACGTACATTCTAATCGGGAGAACAAAGATGAGTAGAGGTACTCGTACATTCGAAATCTACCGCTATGATCCTGATAAGGATAAAGCGCCGTACATGCAAACTTTCAAACTTGAGTTAACCGATAAGCACCGTATGTTGCTTGATGCGTTACTTGCGTTGAAAGTGCAAGATGAGTCATTAACATTCCGTCGCTCTTGCCGTGAAGGTATTTGTGGTTCGGATGGTGTGAACATCAATGGTAAAAATGGTTTAGCGTGCTTGTGGAACTTGAACGATTTACCAGAGAAGATTGTGATCCGTCCTTTACCTGGTTTACCAGTGGTAAAAGATTTGGTTGTAGACATGAACCAGTTCTATGATCAATATGACAAGATTCAACCGTTCTTGATTAACAATCAGCCTGCACCAGCAAAAGAGCGTTTACAGTCTCAAGCAGACCGTGAACACTTAGATGGTCTATATGAATGTATTCTTTGTGCATGTTGTTCAACATCATGCCCATCATTCTGGTGGAACCCTGATAAGTTCCTCGGACCATCTGCATTGTTAAATGCATATCGCTTTATCATTGACTCTCGTGATACGGCAACACAAGAGCGTTTGGCTCGTTTAGACGACCCATTCTCTTTGTTCCGTTGTAAAGGGATCATGAACTGTGTATCAGTTTGTCCTAAAGGTTTAAACCCGACGAAGGCAATTGGTCACATTCGTAATATGTTGTTAGACCAAGCTGGTTAATACAGTTTTCTGACATGTGAAAAGGGAACTTTTTAAAAGTTCCCTTTTTTATTTTGTTTAAATCCTTTTTTGTGTTGGGGGTGCAAGGGTTATTATCGAGTTCTTAAAAAATATTATTGAGTGTTGAAATTTATAAATTTTGAGCTTAAGAAAAATGACTTGGATGAATAGGAAAAATGAATGATCTATTTTAAGGCGCTCTGCATAATGTTTGTGCAAGAATTGTAGAAAATCTTTAACTTTGGTCGATAAGGGTGCAACAATTATAAAAAGGGCGGTATATTAGAATATAATTAAGAATGTGTATTTCGCTGCTTTATAGATGGTATGTGTCAAAAAAATCAATTCGTACATGAGAACATGTTACGATTTCTGCCACGACCTGAAGCAAAAAATAAGCATATTCTTGATGTTATATCGCTCTAATGCTTACCAATTGTATGGATATAGTTTGGGTTAAAGTCAATTTAGAAAAGTTAATATTTTTGTTAATTTTTCTAAAATGGTTTGCAAAAAATTGCTCGATTTCATCGAGTATAAGGATGAGTTATGTGCTTTGAATTGAAAGTGCATAGCTCATTTATTACATCAAAAGGAATACTCCTGATGTGTAGTGATAATGTCTCAAGGTTGGATGATCTTGAGTAGTAGTGTCATGTTACCAATTTGATACTATGAATCATGGGTGTGCTTAAAAGGCAACCTGTATTATTTTTTGCAATAGGAAATGGGTCCAAAAATGCAAGAAGTTGCTGACGCACTGCGTCTTGACACTGAACTTTCCGCTGATAGTGCAGCGTATATTGAAGAGCTTTACGAACAGTACCTAACTTCTCCAACCTCAGTGTCAGAGGATTGGCGTGAATATTTCGATAAATACCCTAAAGGTGATCAACCACACGGCAGTGTGCGCGAGCAATTCCTCCTTTTGGGTCGTAATTCAAACCGAGTTCAACCTGTTGTACAAAGCACTGTAAGTACAGAACATGAGCGTCGTCAAATTGGTGTATTACAACTGATTGCTGCTTATCGTAACCGTGGTCATCAAAAAGCCAAACTTGATCCATTAGGCCTTGCGAAACGCGAAGAAGTTCCAGATCTTGATTTATCTGCACATGGTTTAACCAAATCTGATTTAGATACTGTATTTAATACAGGTAACCTCGCGATTGGTAAAGCAGAAGCGACATTGTCTGAAATGGTTGAGTCCATGGAAGCAATTTACTGCTCTTCAATCGGTGCAGAATATATGCATATCGTTGATACCAAAGAAAAGCGTTGGATTCAACAACGTTTGGAAGGTGCTCGCGGTAAATTCAATTACACCAATGATCAGAAAAAAGGTTTTCTTGAGCGTTTAACCGCTGCGGAAGGCTTAGAGAAATATCTTGGTAATAAATTCGTTGGTGCAAAACGTTTTGGTGTAGAAGGCGGTGAGTCTTTTATTCCAATGATGAATGAAATCATTCAACGTGCAGGCAGTGTCGGTTGTAAAGAAGTTGTGATCGGGATGCCACACCGTGGTCGTCTCAACCTTCTTGTGAACATCATGGGTAAAAATCCAGCGGATCTTTTTGGTGAATTTGAAGGCAAGAGCCTACATAAAAAAGGTTCTGGTGACGTTAAGTATCACCAAGGTTTCTCTTCAAACGTAATGACTCCGGGTGGCGAAGTTCACTTAGCATTGGCGTTTAACCCATCGCACTTAGAGATCGTTGGCCCAGTTGTTGAAGGTTCGGTTCGTGCACGTCAAGTTCGTCGTAAAGATATTGGCGGCGATGACGTTCTTCCAGTGATTGTACATGGTGATGCTGCATTTGCGGGTCAAGGTGTAAACCAAGAAACCTTCCAAATGTCACAAACACGTGGTTACACAGTGGGCGGTACCGTTCACATCGTGATCAATAACCAAGTGGGCTTCACAACTTCTGATCCGCGCGATACACGTTCTACAGAGTATTGTACTGACGTTGCGAAGATGATTCAGGCGCCGATTTTCCATGTGAATGGTGATGATCCTGAAGCTGTGATTTTCGTAACTCAGCTTGCACATGATTTCCGTCATACTTTCCGTAAAGATGTCATCTTAGACTTGTTCTGCTACCGTCGTCGTGGTCATAACGAAGCGGATGAACCATCTGCAACTCAACCATTGATGTATCAAGTGATCAACAAGAAAGCAACAACACGTACGTTGTATGCTGATCAATTGGTTCAAGAAAAAGTGCTTGATCGTGCAAGTGCTGATGCCATGGTTGAAGGTTATCGCTCTGACTTAGAAGCAGGTAATCATGTTGCCAATGCTTTAGTTCGTGAACCAAACAAAAAAATGTTTGTAGATTGGTCGCCATATTTAGGTCATGAATACACAGATATTTGGGATACAACTTTTAGCATCGATCGTCTAAAAGAACTTGGTTTGAAAATGAATACATTACCAGAAGGTTTTGTATTACAACGTCAAGTTCAGAAAGTGATCGAAGATCGTGTGAAGATGCAAACAGGTGAAATGCCACTCAATTGGGGTGCTGCAGAAACTTTAGCTTATGCATCTTTGCTTGACGATGGCTTCCTTGTGCGTATCACGGGTGAAGATGTGGGGCGTGGTACATTCTCGCACCGTCATGCCAAATTACATAACCAAGTCGATGGTTCGGTTTATATTCCACTTTGCCATATTAAAGAAAATCAGCCTCGTACTGCGGTCTATGACTCTTTGTTGTCAGAAGAAGCAGTGCTTGCATTTGAATACGGCTATTCAACGACATTGCCAAAAAGCTTAATCGTTTGGGAAGCTCAATTCGGTGACTTCGCAAACTGTGCACAAGTTGTTATTGACCAATTTATCGCTTCGGGTGAAACCAAGTGGGAGCGTGTGTGTGGTCTAACCATGTTGTTACCACACGGTTATGAAGGCCAAGGTCCAGAGCATTCATCTGCACGTTTAGAGCGTTTCTTACAGCTTTGTGCTGAAGACAATATGCAAGTGATGACACCGACAACACCAGCACAGATTTTCCATGCATTGCGTCGTCAAGCGGTTCGTCCGATTCGTAAGCCAATGATTGTAATGTCACCAAAATCATTACTCCGTCATAAACTTGCGACTTCAACTTTAGATGAATTAGCAAACGGTTCATTCCAAACCGTGATTGATGAAGTTGATCAAATCAATAAAGCTGATGTGACTCGTTTAGTTCTTTGTGGTGGTAAGGTTTATTACGATTTACTCGAAAAACGTCGTGAGCTTGGTCTAAACCATATTGCGATCGTTCGTATCGAACAATTGTATCCATACCCAGAACAACGCTTAGCTGAGGTTATGGCTCAGTATCCAAACATTCAAGAACTTGTTTGGGCACAAGAAGAGCCGAAGAACCAAGGTGCTTGGTTATTTATCGTTCCTCGTTTATATGAAGACGTTCTTAAATCAGGTAAACAAATTCGTATTAGCTATGCTGGTCGTGACGCATCTGCCGCACCTGCTTGTGGCTCGCCATACTTGCATGCAAAACAACAAGCTCAGCTTATCAATGACGCACTTGCGATTGAAGTTGAACAATCAGGAGATTCTAAATAATGGCAACCGAAATTAAAGCACCGGTATTTCCAGAGTCAGTTGCTGACGGTACGATCGCAACTTGGCACAAGAAAGTAGGTGAACCTGTATCACGTGATGAAGTGATCTGTGACATTGAAACCGATAAAGTTGTTTTAGAAGTGGTTGCTCCAGCTGATGGTAGCTTAGTTGCAATCATCAAAGGTGAAGGCGATACAGTTCTTTCTGACGAAGTGATTGCTCAGTTTGAAGCAGGCGCTGTTTCTGGTGCTGCCGATACGCAAGCGGTACAAAGTGCGGCACCTGCCCACGTGGAGCAGGCTGTTGCAAACACAGAAGCAGGTGCGGCGCCAGTTGTTCCTGTGCAGGATCAGGCTCCTGCTGTACGTAAAGCATTGTCTGAAACAGGCATCAATGCTGCTGATGTACAGGGTACAGGTCGTGGTGGCCGCATCACCAAAGAAGATGTTGCTAGCCATCAGGCTAAACCTGCTGCGTCAGTTCAACCATTAAGCGTTGCTGTAGGCGAGCGTATTGAAAAACGTGTTCCAATGACACGTTTACGTAAGCGTGTTGCTGAGCGTTTATTGGCGGCTACACAACAAACTGCAATGTTAACCACGTTCAACGAAGTGAACATGAAGCCAATCATGGAAATGCGTAAGCAATATAAAGATGCTTTTGAAAAGCGTCATGGTGCGCGTTTAGGCTTTATGTCTTTCTTTGTTAAGGCTGCCACTGAAGCGTTAAAACGTTATCCAGCGGTTAATGCATCGATTGATGGTGATGATATCGTTTATCACGGTTTCTACGACATTGGTGTAGCGGTTTCTTCTGACCGTGGTCTGGTTGTGCCAATTCTCCGTGATACTGACCGTATGAATTACGCTGAAGTTGAGAATGGCATTGCTGGCTATGCTGCGAAAGCGCGTGAAGGCAAGTTGTCAATTGAGGAAATGACGGGTGGTACATTCACCATTACCAATGGTGGTACATTCGGTTCATTGCTTTCAACGCCTATTTTAAACCAGCCACAAACTGCGATTTTGGGTATGCATAAAATCCAGGAACGTCCTATGGCGGTGAATGGTCAAGTTGAAATCTTGCCAATGATGTATTTAGCGCTTTCTTATGACCACCGTTTAATTGATGGTAAGGAAGCTGTAGGTTTCTTGGTAACAATCAAGGAATTGTTAGAAGAGCCAGCTAAACTCATTCTTGATCTTTAACATATTTAAATCCCCCTAAATCCCCCTTTGATAAAGGGGGGCTACCAGTCACGGTATTTCCCTTCTTTGCAAAGAGGGGGTTAGGGGGAGATTTAAGGAATAGAAAAATGTCTCAACAGTTTGATCTTGTTGTCATAGGCGGTGGGCCTGGTGGTTATGAAGCGGCGATTCGTGCCGCTCAGCTTGGTTTCAAAGTTGCTTGTATCGAAAAACGTATTCACAACGGTAAGCCATCTTTAGGTGGTACCTGTCTAAATGTGGGCTGTATCCCATCTAAAGCATTGCTTGACTCTTCTCACCGTTATGAAGCAACAATTCATGAGCTTGCTGAACACGGTATCACCACTGGTGAAGTTAAATTTGATTTAGATACTTTGTTGGCACGTAAAGACAAAGTTGTAGATCAATTGACGGGTGGTGTTGCTCAATTACTAAAAGGTAATGGTATCGAGTGGTTACAAGGTACGGGTAAATTACTTGCAGGTAAAAAAGTAGAATTCACACCGTTTGAAGGTGAAGTACAGGTTTTAGAACCTAAATATGTCATTCTTGCGACTGGTTCTGTACCTGTCAATATTCCAGTCGCTCCAGTTGATGAAGACTTAATTGTTGATTCTACTGGTGCATTAAAATTCCCAGAAGTTCCTAAACGTCTTGGTGTGATTGGTGCAGGTGTTATCGGTTTAGAGCTTGGTTCTGTATGGCGTCGCCTTGGTTCAGAAGTTGTTGTGTTTGAAGCATTAGATGCTTTCTTACCAATGGCAGACAAAGCATTGGCGAAGGAATATCAAAAAATCTTGAAAAAACAAGGTTTAGATATCCGTATCGGTGCAAAAGTTTCTGGTGCTGAAACCAATGGTCGCGAAGTAACGGTTAAATATAACCAGGCTGGCGAAGATAAAGAACAAGTTTTTGACAAGTTAATCGTATGTGTAGGTCGTAAGGCATATGCAGAAGGTTTATTGGCAGAAGATTCTGGCATTAAATTGACTGAACGTGGTTTGGTTGATGTGAATGATCAGTGCCAAACATCTGTTGAAGGGGTTTACGCGATTGGTGACTTGGTACGCGGTCCAATGCTTGCTCATAAAGCAATGGAAGAGGGCGTAATGGCAGTTGAACGTATACACGGTCATGCTGCTCAAGTGAACTATGACACGATCATTAGCGTTATCTATACACATCCAGAAGCTGCTTGGGTTGGTTTAACTGAAGAACAAGCCGCTGAAAAAGGTCACGAAGTTAAAGCAGGTCAATTCCCGTTTGCGGTGAATGGTCGTGCGTTGGCTGCTGGTGATACTGCTGGTTTTGTGAAGTTCGTTGCTGATGCAAAAACTGACCGTTTATTAGGTATGCACGTTGTGGGTCCAAATGCATCTGATATCGTACATCAAGGTATGATCGCACTTGAATTTGTATCTTCAATTGAAGACCTACAATTAATGACTTTTGGTCATCCAACTTTCTCAGAAGTTGTACATGAAGCCGCGCTTGCTGTTGATGGTCGTGCCATCCACGCGATTCAACGTAAACGTAAATAACAAAATAAGTGTGGTTCGCCACACTTTTTAATTAATGATGGTTGAAATAAAAACAATCATTTACTCAACTTGTAACAGTCTATAATTTATAATATATCTAGACTGTATGACAATAAACTACATAGTAGGTAACTGAATGAACTTACATGAATATCAAGCTAAAGCATTATTGAAAAAATATGGTATGCCAGTACAGGAAGGTATCTTGGCAACAAATGCAGATGAAGCCGTTGCTGCGTTTGAACAGCTTGGTGGTAAATTTGCTGTAATGAAAGCACAAGTTCATGCTGGTGGTCGTGGTAAGGCTGGCGGTGTAAAAGTTGCGAAATCAAAAGAAGATGTTATCGAATTTGCAAACAATATTATTGGTACGCGTCTTGTAACCTATCAAACAGATGCAAATGGCCAACCAGTAAATAGTATTATTGTTGCTGAAGATGTATATCCAGTTGAGCGTGAGCTTTATTTGGGTGCGGTTGTCGACCGTTCTAGCCGTCGTATTACTTTCATGGCTTCTACCGAAGGTGGTGTAGAAATCGAGAAAGTTGCAGAAGAAACACCTGAAAAAATTATTAAAGTTGAAGTCGATCCACTTGTTGGCTTACAACCATTCCAAGCACGTGAAGTTGCATTTAAATTAGCATTAAAAGATAAACAAATCAGTCAATTTGTTAAAATCATGACAGCTGCATATCAAGCATTTGTAGAAAATGATTTTGCTTTATTTGAAATTAACCCACTTTCAGTACGTGAAAATGGTGAAATTTTGTGTGTTGATGCAAAAGTAGGCATTGACTCAAATGCGTTATACCGTTTACCAGAAGTTGCTGCTTTACGTGATAAATCTCAAGAGAATGAGCGTGAATTAAAAGCATCTGAATTTGATCTTAACTATGTTGCTCTAGAAGGTAACATTGGTTGTATGGTCAACGGTGCTGGTCTTGCAATGGCAACGATGGACATCATCAAACTTTATGGTGGTCAGCCTGCAAACTTCCTTGACGTTGGTGGCGGTGCAACCAAAGAGCGCGTAATCGAAGCGTTCAAAATCATTCTTGCTGATACGTCTGTTCAAGGTGTTTTAATCAACATCTTCGGTGGTATCGTACGTTGTGACATGATTGCTGAAGCGATTATTGCAGCGGTTCAAGAAGTAAATGTAACTGTACCAGTTGTTGTTCGTTTAGAAGGTAACAACGCTGAGTTAGGTGCGAAATTACTTGATGAATCTGGTTTGAAATTAATTTCTGCGAACGGTTTATCTGATGCCGCAGAAAAAGTTGTAGCTGCAGTGAAAGCGTAAGGAGTATCAATCATGAGCGTATTAATTAATAAAGACACTAAAGTATTGGTACAAGGTTTTACTGGTAAAAACGGTACTTTCCACTCTGCACAAGCTTTAGACTACGGTACAAAAGTTGTTGGTGGTGTTACTCCGGGTAAGGGTGGTACAACTCACCTTGACCTACCAGTATTCAACACGATGAAAGAAGCGGTACGTGAAACAAATGCGGATGCATCTGTCATCTATGTACCAGCACCATTCGTTTTAGACTCAATCGTTGAAGCTGTTGACTCAGGTGTTGGTTTAATCGTTGTGATCACTGAAGGTGTTCCAACCATCGACATGCTTAAAGCGAAACGCTACTTAGAAACTAACGGTAACGGTACTCGTTTAGTTGGTCCTAACTGCCCAGGCGTGATCACTCCTGGTGAATGTAAGATTGGTATTATGCCGGGTCACATTCACCAACCAGGTCGTATCGGAATCATTTCACGCTCAGGTACATTGACTTATGAAGCTGTTGCTCAAACAACTAAGCTTGGTTTAGGTCAGTCGACTTGTATCGGTATTGGTGGTGACCCAATTCCGGGTATGAATCAGATTGAAGCGCTTCAATTGTTCCAAGACGATCCGGATACTGATGCAATCATCATGATCGGTGAGATCGGTGGTACAGCGGAAGAAGAAGCTGCTGAATTCATCAAATCTAACGTGACTAAGCCTGTAGTCGGTTACATCGCTGGTGTAACTGCGCCTAAAGGTAAGCGTATGGGTCATGCTGGTGCGATCATTTCTGGTGGTCAAGGTACTGCTGAAGAGAAATTCGCTGCATTTGAACGTGCGGGAATGGCTTACACGCGTAGCCCAGCTGAGCTAGGTTCTACTATGTTGCAAGTGCTAAAAGAGAAAGGTTTGGCGTAATACGTTAGATTTTAATCTTTAAAAAAACCCCAATAGAAATATTGGGGTTTTTTATTGATCAAGTTTTTGATTTTCATAAAAAAGAGCCTTATTACTAAGACTCTTAATAGATCGAAAATACTTATTCAGCTTTAGGTTTCAACCCTTGAGTTAAACCATTGATATCACCGCCTTGTAAACCTAACTCACTCATTAAGCTATCAATTAACGGTGCTTGTGAACGGTAACGTAGGGCGCTATTCACAACCTGATCAGACAAAGAAGTTTGACTACTTTCTATTGTTTCACCTGATGCAGAACCACCTGCAAAGCTACTTAAACCATTCACCTGTAAAATCTTGATGTCATCAATGTTTTCCATTGGTTTAACACTTTCACGAATGATCTCTGGTAAATGCTTTAATAGTGCCAAACGAACTTGCATTTCTACCTGTTCAGCAGAAAGAGTATTGGCGGCTTCATTCACTGCACGAGCACCTTCTGCATCAACCTGATATTGTTTCTCTAAAGCTTGGGCAAGCAATATTTTAGCATCGGCTTCACCTTTCGCTTTTAAGCGAATTTTTTCAGCATCTGCTTCAGCAGCAATACGCACAGCTTCCGCTTCATCAGCAGCGGCTTTTTTACCTGCATCTGCTGCGACAGTGATAGCAATTGCTTCTTTTTCAGCAGTCTGTTTGGCTGCAACCAGTTCAACCGCTTTTTGACGTTCAGCACGTTGTGTTTCACGTACCGTTACAACTTCTTCTTCGGCTTTTACGGCTTCGGCACGGGCTTTATCTGCTTGGGCTTTGGCTTCTGATTCAGCGCGAGATTTTTCAGCAATGGCAATGGCACGGTCTTGTTCAGCCAATTCAATGGTTTTCTTTTGCTCAACTTGCGCTTTTTGAATCAATTGTGCTTTTTGAATATTTTCATTTTCGACATCACGAGCCGAAGCAATACGTTTGATTTCAACTTCACGTTCAGCAGCAATACGGGCTTCTTCTGCTTCACGCTTTTTAGCCGCTTCCTGAGCAGCAATTTCAGCACTTTGTTCGGCCTTGCGAATTGAAATTTCACGTTCCTGCTGTAGCTTGGCATATTCCTCTTCACGAGAAATTTGTAGTCTTGCCTGTTCAGCTTGCAGATTTTTCGCACGAATCGCCAGATCAGCATCCTGCTCAATGTCGTTACGTTTTTTACGACGATCTTCGATGGTTTCAGTTAGTTTGGTTAAACCTTCTGCATCGAAGGCATTTTGTGGATTAAAAAATTTAAAACTGGTCTGGTCTAAACCAGTCAATGACACTGTTTCAAGTTCTAAACCATTTTTAGATAAATCTTCAGAAACGACTTGCTGAACCTTTTGTACAAAGTCCACACGTTTTTCATGCAGTTCTTCCATTGCCATCTCAGCAGCAACAGCACGTAAAGAGTCAACAAATTTGCCTTCAACCAAGTCTTTCAATTCTTGAGGTGACATGGTTTTTCGACCTAATGTTTGGGCTGCCGTTGCAATTGATTCACCAGTAGGTTTGACTCGAACATAGAATTCAGCCATGACATCGACACGCATACGATCACGAGTGATCAGTGCTTGATCTGCTGCCCGTTTAACTTCGAGGCGCAGCGTATTCATATTCACAGGAATAATTTCATGTAAAACAGGGAGGACAATTGCTCCTCCGTTCAGAATAACTTTTTCACCTCCAAAACCTGTTCGTACAAAGGACACTTCTTTACTGGAACGGGTATATAGGCGAGCAATCACGACGCCGATAAAAATGAGTGCTGCAAAAATAATACCGGTGATGATTAAAATTTCAGTCAATGCTGAACTCAACATTTAAAATCCCTCATTAAATTAATATATAAATTAAGCAGTAATTGCTTGGAATCCAATTTTTGTTCTTTGGGTTAAAATCACATCTTGCCCTTGGTAAAAAATAATATCTAACTCAGGTTCAACCAAGACATAATGGGTTTGACCGAATTGATCTTTTACTTTAGCTTGAGCAGGGGAGTTTTGTGTGGCTTGTCCTAAAATAATTTGTGCTGTACGACCAATCAGTTCATCACTATGAATGGCTGTGGTTTCATCTTTTGGAATAATTTTACTGATCAATGCTGCACTTGTTCTCACTAGTGGCATACATAAAAATAAACACATAGGAGCAATGATCCAAGCAGATAAATAATGCTCGGTTAAGTGGAAAAAAATATCCTGAATAATGAGACCTGTGAGTGAATAGACTGTTAAAAAGATAATTAACCAAATGAGAAGAGGAACTTTTCCTAGATAAAGCCACTCTAAAAGCTGAGTAAAAATACCGTTAGTATGTTCAATAGAAATATCGGCATGATCAACATCAACTAGACTGTCTGGTAAAAATTGATCAATGAAACTACTACTACCGCCAAATAATAATAAAATTAATTCTAGAGCACCTATAAATAGGCATAGCATTAATGAAATGCTAAAAACAATATTTGATGGATGGATTAATAAGTCCCATATCATTTGCATTACTCTTATATCTTTTTGAGATAATTAATAAAATTTTTATAAAAATAAAACAGTTATAAGAGTAAAGCGAATGGGGGGGAATTTCAACTTAAATCGTTCTGATTGCTATGCTCTGGCAGATGAATAAAAGATAATTTTATAATCTGTTTGATCATTTTTGATGATCAAATATTGTCGACATTGTCACTATAAAAAAATCCCCAAACGGGGATTTTTAAAAGATAAAATCTTTTTATTCAACAAGGAAACTAATTTTTAAATTCACGCGATATTCAGTAATTTTATTGTCTTTGATCACTACTTTCTGCTCGTTGATCCAAGCACCTTGAACATTTTTGACCGTTTCAGTGACTTTAGTAATCCCAGTTTGAATTGCATCTTCAAAGCTTTTGTTGCTGCTAGAATTAACTTCGACGACTTTAGCAATGGACATAATAATCTCTCTCAGTGTGTGGTAGTTATTGAAAAATTATCATAGATCAAAAAATCAGCTAGACCGCTATAATTAACTTTTTATTGCTAAAAACTTACATGTTTTCACAATCGAGAAATAGGCATAAAAAAACGCAATGATTGGGGTAGTCATTGCGTGAACAACGAATCTGCAGAAACAGTTTCGGTTGAAAGGAGAAATATCATGAGATTAGTGTTTACTGATCTACTTGGCTATAGTACAAAAAAACCTGACAGAGTTCATAGGTATTCATGTAAACTAGTGTTAATGGGTGTTAAGGGATGTTAATATGTGACAAAAATTGTTAGTTTTAGACGGGTGTTAAAAGTTCTTAAATTGAACTCAAATCAAATGGTTAAATAAAAAAAGCCTAAATACTAGGCTTTTTTGCGATAAAAGTAACGTAAATTAAAATTTAAATAAACCTAATCCACTTTTCACTTCATCTAATGTTTGCTGAGTAATGTCACGGCATTTATCTGTACCATGTTTTAAAATGTCCATAATATAATCAGGATCTTTTTCAAGTTCAGCTCTGCGTTCACGAATCGGCAGGATCAATTCTTTGAGTACACCCTCTAAACGTTTTTTAACTGTCCCATCACCCAAACCACCACGGCGGTAATGCGCTTTTAGTTCTTCGATTTCTTCTTTATTTGGATCAAACGCATCAAGGTAAGTAAATACAATATTACCTTCGACTTGACCTGGATCCTCAATTCTTAAGTGATTTGGATCGGTATACATTGCGTTGACTGCTTTTTTAATGTCTTTATCAGAAGCATTCAGCACAATAGTATTGCCTAAAGATTTAGACATTTTTGCTTTACCATCAAAACCTGGCAAACGTCCCATATTGGATAACAGCGCCTTACATTCAGGTAATAAGTCATGACCAATTTGGCGGTTAACGCGACGTACAACCTCATTGGTTTGTTCAATCATTGGGATTTGATCTTCGCCAACAGGTACTACAGTCGCTTTAAATGCGGTAATGTCTGCTGCTTGAGCCACTGGATAACATAAAAAGCCAGCAGGAATATCTCGTTCAAAACCACGCATTTGAATTTCTGACTTAATGGTTGGATTGCGTTCTAAACGAGCAACTGTCACAAAATTCAGATAGAGCATGGTCAGTTCATTGAGAGCAGGCAAGCATGATTGGACACAGATCGTTGTTTTGGTTGGATCAATACCAACTGCCAAATAATCTAATGCAACTTGAAGAATATTGTTACGGACTTTATCTGGATTATCAGCATTATCAGTGAGTGCTTGAGCATCTGCTAATAAAAGGTGTTGATGATGACTGTCTTGTAAACCAACACGAGAGCGTAATGAGCCAACAAAGTGTCCAAGATGAAGTTGTCCAGTAGGGCGGTCGCCTGTCAAGATGATTGGACGTTGATCAGCATTACTCATGATATATTCCAAGATTCAGTAGTTTCATAAATATAAAGATTGATATTATTGTACGGGAAATAAAATTTTTTCGTCAGCGATTGCTTAAACTTTTTCTTAAAATAATGTTGTGAATTTATTGAAGAATTCTACAATAGCGAAATAAATACAAACTGGGAAATAAAAATGGCGAGTGGATTATTGTTATTACTCGATGATATTGCAACGATTTTAGATGATGTTGCGGTAATGAGTAAGATGGCTGCAAAAAAAACAGCAGGGGTGTTGGGTGATGATTTAGCTCTAAACGCGCAGCAAGTCAGTGGTGTACGTGCAGATCGAGAGTTGCCTGTGGTATGGGGAGTTGCTAAGGGTTCTTTCGTTAATAAACTTATCTTGGTTCCATTAGCATTACTGATTAGTGTGGTTGCACCTTGGTTAATCAATCCTTTATTAATGATTGGCGGCTTATTTCTATGTTATGAAGGAGTAGAAAAAGTTGTACACATGCTCCAGCATAAAAAAGCAAAAACAGCTGAGGAAGCCAATGAAAGCTTGGAACAGATCGAAATAGATTTAGACAAGTTTGAAAAAGAAAAGGTAAAAGGTGCGATTCGTACCGATTTTATTTTATCTGCTGAAATTGTGGTGATTTCGTTAGGTACAGTTGCAACAGCAGCATTTATGACTAAAGTGACTGTATTAAGTGTGATTGCAATCGTAATGACCGTAGGTGTTTATGGTTTTGTTGCAATGATTGTGAAAATTGATGATTTAGGCTTATATTTAACACAGCAAGCATCTGCGTTTAAAAATAAAATAGGTCGTGGTCTACTCGCATTTGCTCCTATTCTAATGAAAACATTATCTATTGTTGGAACGGTTGCAATGTTTTTGGTAGGTGGTGGAATTATTTCGCATACAGTTCCTTTATTACATCATTTTACTGAAGAAACTGTTGACCATTTAGAGTTGATTCCAAGTTTTGGTTCAATTATCGGTGCCTTAACACCAACTTTGATTAATCTAGGAATCGGCTTTATTGCAGGTGCTGTTGTATTAATGGTTGTTATGCTTATTCAAAAATTTTGGTCAAAAGCATCTGCATAAATAAAATGCTCAATCACCATCATTATCATATGTGAGGTTAATATGCGTTGGAAAGGTCGTCGTGTCAGTACCAATGTTGAAGACCGTCGTGGTGGTGGCGGAGCAAAAGCAGGTGGTATCAGTATTATAGGTTTGATCGTTGCATTTGTTGCGTGGAAGTTTTTTGGAGTAGATCCACAACAAGCCTATCAAGCAACTCAAGCGGTTACCAGTGCTCAGTCTTCACAACAGGGTGTTGCGCCACAAAATTTAACTGCTGAACAGAAAGAGGCAAGTGATTTTGTTGGAACTATTCTTGCGGATACAGAAGATACTTGGATGCCGATTTTTCAAAAACTTGGCATGACTTACACGCCACCACGCTTAGTTTTGTTTAGCGGTGTCGATAAATCAGCTTGTGGTAGGGCACAAGCAGCGATGGGGCCGTTTTATTGTCCTGCTGATCAAAAAGTTTATATCGATACTGCTTTCTTTAAAGATATGCGCCAGCAAATGGGTATTTCTGGTGAGCAGAATCAGACAGAACTTTCTCGTCAAGATCAAGCAGGGGATTTTGCACAGGCTTATGTTATTGCGCATGAAGTCGGGCATCATATTCAAAATCTATTGGGCATCTCTGGTCAAGTACAGCAAGCACGTGCACAAGCTAGCCAAACACAAGGAAATCAGCTTTCTGTCCGCTTAGAATTACAGGCGGATTGTTTTGCTGGTATTTGGGCGCATCAGAATCAACAACGCACTCAATTTTTAGAACAGGGTGATATTGAAGAAGCAATGGATGCTGCCGAGAAAATTGGCGATGATTATTTGCAACGTAGAGCTACAGGTCAGGTTGTTCCCGATAGTTTCACACATGGCAGTAGTGAACAACGAATGCACTGGTTTCAGCAAGGTCTGAAATCTGGAGATATCAATCAATGTGATACTTTTAAGTAAAAACGATGAATATTTGTTCTTAAATTATTAGGCGATAAACTCTGCTAAAGGAACTTTGATAGCCAAGTGAATGAGATTCATGCACGCGTAGCAGTCCTCAACAGATTTGCGGAATTAGGTCGACCTACTTACCCAAGTTACGCCTTAAATTTAGCTCAGTTAGGGGGCTTTGCATTTCAAATCTTTGTGCAAAAAAGCCCTTAAGTGCTAAAGATACCAATGGTGTACTGAATGATCTTAAGAAAGAAAACATTCAAGCAAATACACAGTCACTGACGATTGTTTTTACGACTGAGTTACCAAAAGAAGTTTTACAAAAAGCAAAATCTACTGAATTAAAAACTCAATAATCAAAAAATAACCCTTATGAAACTTAAGGTTTCATAAGGGTTGCGATGTTTTCTAAAACTAAAAATCAGAATATTTAACGTACAACCAAAACAGGGATATGGCTTTCACCCAACACTTTCTGAGCTACGCTGCCTAAGATAAATTTTTTAAAACCAGTCCGACCGTGTGATCCCATAATAATCAGATCAGCACCTAAGTTCTGTGCAGCACTGATAATTTCCCCATTTACAGAGAAGCCTTCCAACACTTGAGTTGCGACTGTCAGTCCTAAAGCTTCAAATTTTTTTTCCGCTTTCGTTAAATTTTCTTGTACATAGCTACGAACACGTTCAATCAATTCATTACTTTGACCGAGTCTAAGGTATGCATCTGCCAAATATGGGTCTAAGGTCATCACTTCAACAACAGTGATTTCACTATTTAGGGCTTTTGCAAGTTGAGCCGCTTGTTGAATGACATTATCGGAGATTTCAGAGTCATCAATTGCAACCAAGATTTTTTGATAAGACATAGTTATTACTCCTTATTATTACACTTTGAGTTGTTTCTAAATTTTTGTTTAAGATAAGATCTATGTTTTCATATTAAACTTATTAGTAGCATAATAAAACCTAGTAATTTTATAAGAATAATTAAATGTTAAAGCAGTTTTTAATTATTCAATCCATTGAAAAATAATCTTTTTTTTAAATATTAAGGTGAATATTAGATTTGGAAAGATTATAGACTTTGGTCTAAATATGAACATAACTCTACGAGTTGATCCGTCTGCAATTGTTCACGCATTTTTAAAATTTGCTTTTCATCTAAGTCATACAATTTGAGGGAAAGCAGTTTTTCGATGTCTTGTTCAGGAAAACGATATTTTATCACTTTGGCTGGAACACCAGCAACAATTGCATAGGGCGGTACATCTTGGGTGACCACAGCACCTGTTGCCACGATAGCACCTTCACCCAATTTTACTCCCTGCATAATCATGGCGCGGCTACCAATCCAGCAACCATCGGCAATCACGGTATCACCAGCAGGCAAGAAACTACGGGTGTCAAAAGGGAAGGTCGAAATCCAATCAGGACGGTGTAATTGATTGCCACCCATCATAATCACGCATTCAGCACCAAAACAGACAAAATTGCCAATATGCAGTTGATCAATTGGTTTCTCAGGTGTAGCAGGTTTGTCATGTAGATAACGTACCACACAACGTTCAAAGCCCTGATCCCAATAAGCAGAATAATAAGAATAATTACCTTTGATATGGATATTTGGATTTTTTACTGTTTTGGAAATAAATTCGAATTCACACCAATGTTTAACAGGGGAGTTGATCAAAGATGAGTCCATTGAATTTCCACCGAGTATCTTGAGAAGAAAAACCCCTCAAATAGAGGGGCTAAAGACTTGGAATTAAATATATTCCACACTGACGATTTCGTATTCAACTTCACCTTGTGGTGTTTGAATTTTTGCTTCGTCACCTTCGTTTTTACCTAAAAGACCACGGGCAATCGGTGAGTTCACTGAGATTTTATTGATTTTAAAATCTGCTTCATCATCACCTACGATTTTATAAGTTTTACGTTCTTCAGTGTCTAAGTTTTCGATGGTTACAGTAACACCAAACACAACACGACCGTTTTGTTCAAGTGTTTTGACATCAATCTCTTGAGCTGCACCCAGTTTGCCTTCGATATCCTGAATACGACCTTCACAAAAACCTTGCTGTTCACGTGCAGCGTGATATTCAGCATTTTCCTTTAAATCACCGTGCTCACGAGCTTCCGCGATCGCTTGGATAATACGTGGGCGATCCACTGTTTTTAGCTGTTGTAATTCTTTCTCTAAGGCAACCTTGCCTTCAGGAGTCATAGGATAACGTTGCATTTCAGTCCCTCTAAATTGGTTGGGAAAATACAGGATTAAAAAAAGAAAAAGCCCGCCACCGATAAGGTGACGGGACTTATCAGTAAAGAATTAACCTACAGTTTGTAAATCTTGCAAGCGGTATACATCCATTGGCAATTTCACAGAAAATGCTTGGCAAACAGCCTCAGCACCATTAATTGTCGTAGTGTAATACACTTTACCTTGTAGGGCAGCACGACGAATCATGGCAGAGTCGTATTGAGCTTGTTTGCCTTCAGTTGTATTGACAATAAGATGAATCTCACCATTTTTCAAGCGGTCTACAATATGTGGACGACCTTCAGTGACTTTATTGACAGCTTCACACTCAATGCCTGCTTCTTTCAGAACACGATGTGTGCCATTAGTCGCAACAAGTTTGAAGCCATATTCGATTAATTGTTTAGCAATATTGGCAATGTATTTCTTATCTGATTCACGAACTGATAAGAACGCATGCTTCACTTCGCCTTCTGTTGGCAAGCCTGGTAAACGTTCGTTTGAACCAAGTACTGCTTTGTAGAATGCTTCACCGAAAGTTTGACCTACACCCATTACTTCGCCTGTAGATTTCATCTCAGGCCCAAGCATTGGATCAACGCCTTGGAATTTAGCAAATGGGAATACAGCTTCTTTTACTGCAAAGTGAGTCGGGATGATCTCTTTGGTGAATCCTTGAGATTCTAAAGATTGACCAGCCATACAACGTGCCGCAACTTTTGCTAAAGACTCACCAATACATTTAGAAACGAAAGGAACTGTACGTGATGCACGTGGGTTCACTTCGAGTACATAAATGTCGTTGCCTTTTACTGCAAACTGAACGTTCATCAAGCCGATTACGCCAAGTTCTTTTGCCATTGCAACAGTTTGGCGACGCATTTCATCCTGAACTTCTTGTGAAAGTGAGTAAGGAGGAATTGAACATGCTGAGTCACCTGAGTGAATCCCTGCTTGTTCGATGTGCTGCATGATACCGCCAATCACAACGTCTTTACCATCAGATACGCAGTCTACGTCCACTTCAGTTGCATCATCAAGGAAACGGTCTAACAGGACAGGGGCTTCATTTGAAGCTTGAACTGCTTCACGAAGGTAACGTTTTAGCTCATCTTCGTTATAAACGATTTCCATTGCACGACCACCCAATACATAAGATGGGCGAACAACCAGTGGATAACCCACTTTCGCTGCTTCTGAAATACCTTCTTCAGCAGATTTAACGATGCTGTTGTTTGGTTGACGAAGCTGTAGACGTTGAATCATTTGTTGGAAACGTTCACGGTCTTCTGCACGGTCAATCGCATCAGGAGATGTACCAATGATCGGTGTACCTGCTTCTTCTAAAGCACGCGCCAATTTTAATGGTGTTTGACCACCGTACTGTACGATCACGCCTTTAGGCTTCTCTGTACGTACGATTTCAAGTACATCTTCAAGTGTTACAGGTTCGAAGTATAAACGATCTGAAGTGTCATAGTCAGTTGAAACTGTTTCAGGGTTACAGTTCACCATGATGGTTTCATAACCGTCATCACGCATGGCAAGCGCAGCGTGTACACAGCAGTAATCAAACTCGATCCCTTGACCAATACGGTTTGGACCACCACCAATCACCATGATTTTGTCACGGTTCGATGGATTTGCTTCACATTCTTCGTCGTAAGTTGAGTACATGTAAGCTGTGCCAGATTCGAATTCGGCAGCACAAGTATCAACACGTTTATAAACTGGATAGACACCCAAGTTCCAACGTTGTTTACGGAATTGCTTTTGTGAAATACCCATCAAGTCAGCAATACGCAGGTCAGATAAACCTTTGCGTTTGAATGAACGAATATTATCAGCATTTAAATCGCCAAAGCCTAAAGTTTTTACTTGAGCTTCAGTTTTAACGATGTCTTCGATTTGGATCAAGAACCAACGGTCAATCTTAGTTGCTTCGAATACGTCATCTAATGAGAAACCGTGACGGAATGCGTCAGCTACATACCAAATACGCTCAGGGCCTGGAACTTTAAGTTCTTTTAAGATGATGTCTTTGGCATTAGCCGTACCAACTTCGATTTTTTCATCAAAGCCACTAACACCGACTTCAAGACCACGAAGCGCTTTTTGAACGGATTCTTGGAAGTTACGACCAATTGCCATGACTTCGCCCACAGATTTCATCTGAGTCGTCAATACAGGCTCAGCTTGCGGGAATTTTTCGAAGTTGAAGCGAGGAATCTTGGTTACAACATAGTCAATCGCTGGTTCAAAGCTTGCAGGCGTGATACCACCAGTGATGTCATTTTTCAATTCATCAAGGGTATAGCCAACCGCAAGTTTTGCCGCGATTTTCGCAATTGGGAAACCTGTTGCTTTAGAGGCAAGCGCAGATGAACGAGAAACACGAGGGTTCATCTCGATCACAACCATACGACCATCTTTCGGGTTAATACCGAACTGAACGTTTGAACCACCTGTTTCAACACCGATTTCACGCAGAACAGCAACTGATGCATTACGCATGATTTGATATTCTTTATCTGTCAATGTTTGCGCAGGGGCAACAGTGATTGAGTCACCTGTGTGTACGCCCATTGGGTCAAAGTTTTCAATCGCACATACGATAATACAGTTGTCGTTTTTGTCACGAACAACTTCCATTTCGTACTCTTTCCAGCCAATCAGTGATTCATCAATCAATAATTGTTTAGTTGGAGAAAGATCGAAACCACGTTCGCAGATTTCAATAAATTCTTCTTTATTGTACGCAATACCGCCACCAGAACCACCCATCGTGAATGATGGACGAATGATCACTGGGAAGCCGAAACGCGACTGAATTTCCAGTGCATGTTCCATACTTTCTGCAACATCGGCACGAGGACACTCTAAGCCGATTTTACGCATGGCGATGTCAAACAGTTTACGATCTTCTGCTTTTTCAATCGCTTCTTTTGACGCACCAATCAACTCAACATTGTATTTCTCTAAAACACCGTTGGCATCTAATGCAAGTGCACAGTTCAATGCAGTTTGACCGCCCATCGTTGGGAGGACTGCATCTGGGCGTTCTTTTTCAATGATTTGAGCAACAGTCTGCCAAGTGATTGGCTCGATATACGTTGCATCCGCCATTGAAGGGTCAGTCATAATGGTTGCTGGGTTAGAGTTCACCAAAATAACACGATAGCCTTCTTCACGAAGTGCTTTACATGCTTGCGCACCTGAGTAGTCAAACTCACATGCTTGACCGATCACAATTGGACCTGCACCAATAATTAAGATGCTTTTAATATCCGTACGTTTAGGCATTACTCGCTCCTTAATTACTTCTTAGATGCTTCAATAAGTTCGATGAAATGATCGAACAATGGAGCACAGTCATGTGGACCAGGGCTTGCTTCAGGGTGACCTTGGAAGCTGAATGCTGGTTTGTCAGTGCGATGAATACCTTGGTTTGTACCATCAAACAGTGAACGATGTGTCACTTTTAAGTTCGCAGGTAAAGTACTCTCATCGACAGCAAAGCCGTGGTTTTGAGAAGTAATCATCACTGTACCATTCTCAAGATTTTGTACAGGATGGTTTGCACCGTGATGACCATGATTCATTTTCATGGTCTTCGCGCCAGAAGCAAGTGCTAAAATTTGGTGACCTAAACAAATACCAAATACAGGTAAAGTTGTGGTTTCAACAATCGTTTTTACTGCTTCAATCGCATAGTCACATGCTGCTGGATCACCAGGACCATTTGACAAGAACACGCCATCTGGATTCAACGCGAGCACTTTCTCCGCAGGAGTTTGTGCAGGAACAACTGTTAATTTACAACCACGGTCTGCGAGCATACGTAAGATGTTGGTTTTGACACCATAATCGTATGCAACGACATGAAATTTAAATTCAGGTTGAGCAAAGCCTTGACCTAAAGCCCAGGAACCTTCAGTCCATTCAAAGCCTTCAGGATCACAGCATTCTTTTGCAAGGTCTAAACCATTTAAACCACCGAAGGCACGCGCTTTCGCAATGGCCTCTTCTTCAGTGATATTTTCGCCAGCAAGGATGCAACCGTTTTGCGCGCCTTTGTCACGTAAAATACGTGTCAATTTACGCGTATCAATATCAGCGATGGCAACAACATTGTGTTGTTCAAGGTATTCGCTCAGCGATTGTTCAGCACGGAAATTGCTGTGTAATAAAGGAAGATCACGAATAATTAAACCGTTTGCCCATACCTTATGGATGCGGCCTGATTCAACGTCTTCACTATTACAGCCAGTATTTCCAATATGAGGATAAGTCAGCGTCACAAGTTGCTGTGCGTAACTTGGATCAGTCAAGATTTCCTGATAACCAGTCATGGCGGTATTAAAAACGACTTCACCAGTCGTACTACCCGATGCACCGATAGACGTTCCTTTAAAGACCGTTCCATCTGCGAGGGCTAAAATGGCGGGGGTGCTCAAACCAAAGCTCCTGAACTAAAACCACAAAAATAGGGCTGTAAAAAAGCGAGAAGACATAAAAAAAGGTAGGCTGTCTTTAAAAACATGCCCCTCCTTCCAGTCTGCTCGCTTGTAACTTAACAGCGCATTATACGCATGAGGACATGAAAAGTCTATGTGTTTTGTCTATTAAAGTCAGGAATTGGTGTTTTTCTTTTATAAGTTTAAATGGACAGGTGTTTATTACAAAATGAGTCATTCTGATAAAGATCTCATGAGATATTATGCAAATTGTCTAACAATTTTTTGAGGCTTTGAGTAGAAACAGCATTATCTTATATTTAGCCGAAAAGAAACAATCAATGAGAGGGGAATGAACATGGCCGAGAATCAAACTACAACACCTGTAGCTGAAGATGTGAAAGAAGCTGTAGTAGCAAAAACTGCGAAAGCGAAAGAAGTTGTCGCAGAAAAAACGGCTGAAGTAAAAGAAGCTGTTGCTGAGAAAACTGCAAAAGCGAAAGAAGTCGTTGCTGAAAAAACCGCTGAAGTAAAAGAAGTGGTTGCAGAGCAAACAGCGAAAGCAAAAGAAGTGATTGCTGAAACTCAGGAACAAGCGAAAGAAGTGATTGCTGAAACTCAAGAAAAAATTGAAGCTGAAGCAAAAGAACTGAATGATGCTGTTCAAAATCAGTTTGCACAAATCAAGCAAGATATTTTACAGCGTATTGAAGTGATCAAGGCGCAGTTCAATTTGTCTCAAGACGATTTAGTTGAATTCAAAAATGCTTTGAAAGCTGAATTAAACACTTTAGTTGAAGACTTGAGCAAAGTCAGCAAAGAACTGAAAGATGACATTAGCCAGATTTCAGTAAAACACAAAGATACTTTGACCGAGAGCCTTAAGCGTACCAAAGAGCAGGCCGTTGAAGCCTGGAACAAGGTGCGTGCAAGCTAAGTAAGTCGCTTGCCAATAAAAAAGCGAGAATTGATATTCTCGCTTTTTGTTTTTTAGACGTGATTAAAAAAGTTAAAACTGATGTAGCCAGTCCCGTTTGTTGTGGAAATCGGCCTGAGGGCTGCTATGCTGCATTGCAAAGTAATGCATGCCTTGAGTGGTATTTAACACTGCAGTTAAGCCAAAATACAGGTCAGGCCACTTTAATTTGTTTTGCTGCATAAACTGGGACAAATCCAGACTGACATTTAAGCCATAGTGGGTACGCTGTAAATGGTTCAACTCAATATCATAGGCAGCCACGGGCGGCATATCTTCTGGAAAGCGATATTCTTCAAATTGATAGGCCTGCCATGCCTGAGAGGGGGAGAGATTGATTTCACGATAAAAATCTTCATCTTTCACGCCCACAAAAATTTCAAAGCAGGTCTGTTCCCATAAAAAATCATGGCGAGGATGCGCCGAAACCTGATCGGGATAAATCAGAAACTGATTTGGGTCGCGCACCCAGAAACCAA
Source organism: Acinetobacter sp. ANC5681 (assembly GCF_023488045.1). Classification (NCBI taxonomy): domain Bacteria; kingdom Pseudomonadati; phylum Pseudomonadota; class Gammaproteobacteria; order Moraxellales; family Moraxellaceae; genus Acinetobacter; species Acinetobacter sp. ANC5681. The sequence continues at coordinate 33,668 of NZ_JAMFKZ010000006.1, read as the reverse complement.
CATTCACAGTTGCTGGTGTTTGCTGCTCAATCGCTCCCACCACCGTAATGGCGTTAAAGCGATCAAAAGCCGACAATTCATAACTTGCCATTGCTTACTTATTACTGAGGTGAGCAAAACGAACGAGGTTGGAAAGATGCTGGTTTTGTTTGGCTGCCTTTTTATAAAGCAAAACAATTTTACCAATTTTCTGTACCGATTCCGCACCAGTCGCCTCAACAAGGGCATCAATCACTGCCGCACGCGCATCACGGTCTTCACCCGCAACTTTCACCTTAATCAACTCATGGTCATTTAAAGCGCGATTCGTTTCTTCAATGACGTTTTCTGTAAGACCTTGGCTACCAACCATTACAACTGGGTTAAGTGCATGTCCAATTTGACGCAAACGCTTACGTTCATGGATAGATAAAGCCGCCATTAAAAATACCTGATTTGAAAAACGACCTAGTATAGCCTGCATCCCAAACCTAAGATAGATTCAGCAGGCAGACTGATCATAAATATTCAAGAAACTGTTAAAATAACCAATGATGTTGATCGAAAAAAATCTGTAAAAGTTCGTGTGATTACGCTACATCCGTACTGTAATGAGAGTAATTTTCACGTACAATGACCAATCAGAAGTGTTATGAAATTTAGTGAGTTATGGCGACACGCATTACCAATCAAAAATTGTCTAAAAGCAGTCGTGCGTGGATGAGAGAGCATCTGGATGATCCTTTTGTTAAAAAGGCGCAGAAAGAGGGGTATCGCGCACGCGCAGCATATAAGTTACTCGAAATCCAAGAAAAATATAAACTGATTAAACCTGGCATGACAGTTGTCGACTTGGGTGCTGCGCCTGGCAGTTGGTCACAGATCGCAGGTAAGCTCGTTGGTGCCAATGGTTTGGTGATTGCATCGGATATCCTGCCAATGGATGCGCTTCCAGACGTGACCTTTTTACAGGGTGACTTTAGGGAAGAGGAAGTCTTCGAAAAATTGTTAAATATTTTAAATGGCCGTCAGGTAGACATTGTAATTTCTGATATGGCCCCCAATACATCAGGTAATAGGGCTGTCGACCAGCCACGCCAAATTTATTTGTGTGAGTTGGCACTGGATTTTGCTCAGAAAGTTTTGGGACCAAATGGACAGCTTGTGGTTAAGGTGTTTCAGGGTTCAGGATTTGATGAGTTCAGAAAACAAGTTGTTGATAGTTTTGATGTATTAAAAACAGCCAAACCTGCGGCATCTCGTGCTCGATCAAAAGAAGTTTTTTTGATTGGTCAAGGTCGTAAAAAGGCATTGCAATAAAAGTGTACTTGCCAAGTTGTTAAAAATTGTGCATTTTGTACCTTTTACGTTTTTTGCAACGCAAATTCATTGCTGTTTTTGTGAAGGTCAGCCAAGATTAGGTATGATCAAATTAGATTGATATGGGAATAAAGCCTTGAGCGATTACTTCAAGAATGCCGTATTGTGGCTCATCATACTCGGTGTTCTGATTTTGATTTTTAGCAACGTCAGTGACCGCAATAAGCCTGCAGCGATGAAATATTCAGATTTCGTTGCAGCGGTGAATGCTGGGCAAATTAAACAAGTCACCATTGACGGTTTAAACATTAGTGGTGAAAAAACCAATGGTTCTTCTTTTGAAACGGTTCGTCCACAAGTAGAAGACACTGAATTGCTTCCAAGCTTGAATAAACAGAATGTGGTGGTTGAAGGTACTGCGCCACAACGTCAAGGCATTTTGATGCAACTTCTCATTGCAAGCTTCCCTGTATTACTGATCATCTTATTATTCATGTTCTTTATGCGGAATATGGGCGGTGGTGCTGGTGGTAAGAACGGTCCGATGAGCTTTGGTAAGTCAAAGGCAAAAATGCTGTCTGAAGACCAGATCAAGGTCACATTTACTGATGTTGCGGGCTGTGACGAAGCAAAACAAGAAGTGGTCGAAATTGTAGATTTCCTGAAAGACCCTGCTAAATTTAAGCGTCTTGGTGCGACCATTCCACGTGGTGTATTGATGGTGGGTCCTCCAGGTACGGGTAAAACATTATTGGCGAAAGCAATTGCAGGTGAAGCTAAAGTTCCTTTCTTCAGTATCTCGGGTTCTGACTTCGTTGAAATGTTTGTTGGTGTGGGTGCATCACGTGTCCGTGATATGTTCGAGCAGGCAAAACGTCATGCGCCATGTATCATTTTCATTGACGAGATTGATGCTGTAGGTCGCCATCGTGGTTCAGGTACAGGTGGTGGTCATGATGAACGTGAACAAACTTTGAACCAAATGCTTGTAGAGATGGACGGTTTTGAAGGCAATGAAGGTGTGATCGTAATTGCTGCCACAAACCGTGTAGATGTATTGGATAAAGCTTTACTTCGTCCAGGTCGTTTTGACCGTCAGGTAATGGTTGGTTTACCAGACATCCGTGGTCGTGAGCAAATCCTGAATGTTCACTTGAAGAAACTGCCGTCAGTGACTGGTGTGGATGTTAAAGTCCTTGCTCGTGGTACACCTGGTTTTTCTGGTGCACAGCTTGCGAACTTAGTCAATGAGGCTGCATTGTTTGCTGCTCGCCGTAACAAAAACACGGTGGATATGCATGACTTTGAAGATGCAAAAGACAAAATCTACATGGGTCCTGAGCGTAAGTCGATGGTGATCCGTGAAGAAGAACGTCGTGCGACGGCTTACCATGAAGCTGGACATGCGATTGTTGCTGAAATCCTACCAGGTACAGATCCTGTGCATAAAGTCACGATCATGCCGCGTGGTTGGGCATTGGGCGTGACTTGGCAGCTTCCTGAACAAGACCAGACCAGCCATTATAAAGACAAGATGTTGAATGAACTTTCAATCCTGTTTGGTGGTCGTATTGCGGAAGAAATCTTCATCAACCGCATGTCAACGGGTGCATCCAATGACTTTGAACGTGCAACCAAAATGGCACGTGCAATGGTCACCAAATATGGTATGTCAGATGCACTTGGTGTCATGGTGTATGAGGACGAAAACCAGAGTGGTTTCTTCGGTAATGTTGGTAGCCGTACTATTTCAGAAGCGACTCAACAAAAAGTCGATGAAGAAGTACGTCGTATTCTGGATGAGCAATATACCGTTGCACGTAATATCTTGGAAAATAATAAAGATATCGCGCATGCAATGGTGAAAGCACTGATGGATTGGGAAACCATTGATCGTGATCAAATCCGTGACATTATGGAAGGTCGTGAACCACAACCACCTAAGGTCTATATTCCTGAAAATCCAGTGGCTGCATTTGAACCACCGAAAGATGGTCCATCTACACCACCACCATTACCAGCAATGGGCTAATGGTTAAAATCAAAGAGAGTCGCTAAAAGCGGCTCTTTTTTTGTCCTTATTTTGGCTAAGCTGAAAAATAAATCAACAATGTTCTCAGAATAGTCTTGTTAAACTAAAGTGATTCGTAAAGTGTTAAGAGTTTTTTGATAATGCAGTTGATGCCATTACCACAGCAGCAGTTACAATGTGGCCGTTTTACACTGGATTTATCCCAGCCACAGATTATGGGTATTCTCAATGTCACCCCTGATTCTTTCAGTGATGGTGGACAGCATCATCATAAAGAACAGGCGGTTCAACGTGCTTTGCAGATGATGGAAGAGGGTGCAAGCATTATTGATATTGGTGGAGAGTCAACTCGCCCAAATGCATCACCCGTTGAATTGGAAGAAGAAATTCAACGGGTTATTCCAGTGGTTGAAGCATTGGCAAAATATGATGTGATCATATCGATTGATACCAGTCAGCCTGAGGTGATTCGAGCTGCCGTGAAAGCAGGTGCGCATATCTGGAATGATGTTCGTGCTTTAACTCGTCCACAAGCTTTAGAAACGGCGGTTGAATTAAATATTCCTGTGGTGTTGATGCATATGCGTGGTGAACCGACCAATATGAATCAGTTGGATCAATATCAGGATGTGACTGAAGATGTGATTCATGAATTACAGCAGCGGCTTAATCAAGCAATTGCAGTCGGAGTAAGCAAAGAAAATATTATTATCGACCCAGGTTTCGGTTTTGCCAAGAACGCACAACAGAATTTTCAATTATTGAATGAATTCTGGAAGCTGAACCAGATGGGCTATCCGATCCTGTCAGGTTTGTCACGTAAACGTTTCATTGGTGAGGCATTGAATGGTATACCTGCACAGGAACGTGCGCTTGGAAGTGTCATGGGACATCTACTGAGTATTCAGCAGGGGGCTAGTATTGTTCGAGTGCACGATGTTAAAGCCACAAGCGATGCGATAAAAGTTTGGAATGCGATGTGTTTAGCTCAATAATTACAGAGAAATAATGAAGATAAAAATACATTCAAATACGATGTATCTTTATCTTTTTGCATACAATCACTTCAATCTTGTTATTCATTTAAAAGACATAAAATTGGGGGATTTTATTATGCATCAATCTACAAAAATACTGACCTTAACCTTGCTAAGTTCCATGATGATCGCCTGTGGTAATCCCGTAAAGGAACGTAGCCATGTAGTCGCTCCTGCATCTTTGGTTATGTCTAATATGGCAGCGGATAGTACCCGAAAGATGATTGCTCCTGCTGCGTACATGGCGGCAATGCCTAGTCCAGAAAGCGTGCGGCTAGAACAGAATACTGAAAAATACCAAAAAAATGATGTGAATCCTGTACATCGGGTTGCAGATCAGGCAGTTTCAACCTTTAGCATTGATGTCGATACAGGCAGTTATAGCAATACCCGCCGTTTCCTGAATGATGGGCGTTTGCCACCAGTCGATGCGGTTCGTGCTGAGGAAATGATTAACTACTTTGATTATCAATATCCGCAGCCAAACAGCATTCACTCATTCTCGGTCACGACTGAAATTGTTGATTCACCGTGGAAAGAAAATGCCAAACTGATCAAAATCGGGATTCAAGCCAAAGACTTGGTAATCAAACAGTTACCACCAGCCAATTTGGTATTCTTGGTTGATGTTTCCGGTAGTATGGATGCCCCAGATAAATTACCCTTGGTTAAGCAAACTCTTAGATTATTGACCGAGCAATTGCGACCTCAAGATAAAGTCACGATTATTACTTATGCTAGTGGTGAGAAACTCATTTTAGCACCCACTTCTGGTGATCAAAAAGACAAAATTTTAACCGTCATTAATGAATTACAGGCAAGTGGGGCAACCGCAGGCGAACAGGCAATTCAACTGGCTTATAAACAAGCTGAAAAAGCTTTTGTGAAGAATGGAATCAATCGCATTTTATTGGCAACTGATGGCGACTTTAATGTAGGTATTACTGACTTTAGTACTTTAAAAGGGATGGTGGCTGAGAAACGTAAAAGTGGTATTTCTTTAACCACATTGGGCTTTGGGACAGGAAATTATAATGAGCAGTTGATGGAGCAACTGGCGGATGCAGGAGATGGTAATTACAGCTATATTGATAATAAAAATGAAGCGAAAAAAGTGGTACAACGTCAGCTTTCGTCAACACTGGCAACGGTTGCTCAGGATGTAAAAATTCAGGTGGAGTTTAATCCTGCTACGGTAAAAGAATATCGTTTAGTTGGCTATGAAAATCGGATGTTGAAACAGGAAGATTTCAATAATGATAAAGTTGATGCGGGCGATATCGGGGCAGGGCATAACGTGACGGCAATTTATGAAATCATTCCAGTGGGGCAGCAAGGCTGGCTCAATGATTCACGTTATCAGGCATCGACAAAAACAGATACAACGAAAAAATCTGAATATGCGTTTGTAAATTTGCGCTATAAATTGCCAAATCAAGAGAAGAGCATTCTTTTAAACCAAGCTGTAAAAGCGCAAAGTAAGTCCCTTGCTCAGGCCAATAGCGATACTCGTTTTGCGATTGCGGTGGCTTCCTATGCCCAGCAGCTAAAAGGTGGGCAATACAATGCTGCTATGGGGTGGGATCAAATTATTCAGTTAGCCCAGCAATCTGCAAAACCAGATCCTTACCAAATGCGTGAGGAATTTATAGAGCTTGCCAAGATCGCAAAAAGTTTAAGTGCTAAAAAAGACTAAATTATCTTTTTTAAAAGCGGTAGGAAAGATCGCTTTTTTTATGTCTAAATATCGTGATTTTTATGAGATTATGTTATAAGCATGGCGTTTTATTGGCATATTATTTTATTTATGTTTGAAGATCTCCTTCTCCCCATGTTTGATGATGAATATTATCCTGACATTCTCGTTGCCGAAGTTAAACAACAGATTAAACACTTTTCCAAAAAGGTGGGTCGTTCTGGTTTAACTGAAGCAGAAATATATCATTTTGCTCATCATACAATGATCGCAATTAATGAGATGAAACCCCAGTTTGAAGACCTAGATTCAAGTTTAGATGATACGGCTGCGGATTACATTGCTGAAGCTATGATGATGATTGTGCAAGAAGCAGGTTATTTTGAGATTGAAATGGAACAATTGATTGCAAATCGAGAGTGGTAAAATTCACTCTCGATATTTAGAAATTATGATCATTCCTTATTTGAAATCTCACTCCAAAATTTAGGTAAAGTAATTTGACCTGAAATCCATGCTTCAATTTTAGGTTGTTTAATTTTTTGATAATAAATACTTTCGGTCTGAATCAGTAAGCCTAAAGTATCGCCTTTATTCAAACGTCCATTAATACTAGGTAATTCAATAGTTTGATTTACTTTGGATGCTGAATTTTTATTAGAAATAACTTGATCAAAAGTATGTTTTTTGCTTGGATTTAATGCTGTTGTTTGATCATTTAAAATAGCATATTTACCCGTTTTTCCAGATTTAATGGCCATAGAAATAAATAGTGTTGGTTCTACTTTATTATTTGGCGTTTCGATCTTTAAAGTGAGTTGTGGTGTACCCGTGATATGTGCCAATTCAGTTATTGTATGGATCGGAACGAACACAGCTTGCGAATTCTGAGGTTCAATCCAAGTTTTATTTAACGTGTATTGTGTTTTTGCATCTAAATCTTTGAACTTATAGATCGGACTTTTGTCGACACATAATTCTGGTAAATCAATTGTTGCAGTTTGGTCTTTGAGTTTTTGATCAAACCATCCCATGATCGTGTCTTGTAATTTATATTTTTTTTGATTTCCACAGGTGACAGATTTTCCAATATACCAAAAAGGAGTATCACCTAATGGAGAATGCTGTGCAAATGGTTGTAAATGTCCGCCTTGTACGCCGATTAAATGGACTTCATACTGCGATTTCTGAATACATTGAGCTGCTTTTACACCTTGGTTAAAAGGAAATAAAACATCTCTAAACCCTTGAATGATGAGAGCATCTGTTTGAGGAGCTTGGGCAGTTTCGCAAAACCAACTAGCTTGATGTGTCTTTAGAAAATCATAAGTTGATTGTTTCAACTGACCTTGTTGGATATCTTGATAAGCTTGTTTAAGTTCGGGATCAAATTTGTTCCAGTTCCACCAGTCACCAATCAAATTCAAGAAACTTAGCCAATCTCCTTTTGGAATGCCATTGGGTACAAGGCTATCGACGATATCATACCAAGTTGTGATTGGTACAATTGCTTGTAGGCGAGGGTCTAAAGCAGAAGCAATGTATTGCACACCGCCTGCATAAGATTCGCCAATCATACCTGTACGAACACCATTTTGATTTTGCGCCAGTTGTGGCAAGTTTTTTTCAGCCCAGTTCATGATGCTAATGACATCTTGAGCTTCTTTTTCAGGATCGGTTAAGCGAATTTTACCCTGAGTATTTCCATGACCACGTTGATCATAGCTGATGACCCAATAGCCATTTTTCCACGCTGTTTTGGCTACTTGACCCGTCGGAAGTAAAAAACCATACAAGCTTAATTCTGGTCTTTTCATTCGAGATAAACCAAAACCATGGGTATGTAGCAGCAAAGGAGCTGTTTGTCCTGCTTTTAAATGTGGTTGATACACTGTAAACGCAATGATTGTTCCATCTGATGCGATTGTTTTTGCTTGAAAATAACGTTGTTTTAATTCTGTTGGTTGAGATTGAATTTTTTGAGGTTGAATTGTCGCATTGACACAACCTTGTAATAGCAAAAAAATGCCAAAGCAAAGCCATAAAATATTTGAACGCATAGATTCTTTCATCCTTGAGCAAATCTGTGGGAAATTCTAATTGGATGGTATGTAGTTTACAGTGTGAAACGGATTGAGACTATAAAGGATAGGTCATTTTATTGACCTATCAGTTTTATACTATTTAATTCGATGTGGGCTTGAGCGATAAGCATATAAAAACAATCCCGCACATAAAAAGATTAAGCCTAAAATCAAATGTGAATTAAGCGGCTCATGATTGAAAAATATCCCCCAAAAACTTGCTAATACAGGCGTCATAATCGTAATCAGCATCACTCTCACTGTGTCATGGAAATGCTCCCGTTGTCGTTGTGATTGCAACGCTATATTTGAGTAATTAAAAATGAAGGAAATAAAAAAGGTCGCGATTGAGGCAACCTCAATTTTTCAAATGATGAGCTTGTTAAATTGTCATCGGATGAAGCTGTGCAAAGTCCCCTCACATAAAAATGCAGACGCTTCGCCACATTGCATTGGCGGGAATGCAATCCTTAATGTGAATAAGACGAGTGGCTGAAACCTTGTGAATCAACATGTGAGAAATTTTAAAATAAGCTTTACATTTTTATAGCATAAGGCTTGAGTGAAAAAATAACCTTTGGCTTTAAAGCTTTAAAAATATGGCGAATAGAAGCGCATCAGATCAAGATTTTTTGGCTTGCTTAAATAAAGAATATTTCCATAATGTTGTCATTCGGATTTTCAAAGTAGTTTGCTCTTGTCTTCTTTAGAAATTATTGCCGTGATTATTAGTGTGATCGGTGTTGCGCTCACGATAAAACGGAATATGTGGTGTTGGTGGTTTAATTTTTTGGCATTTATTTTATATGCTTACCTTTTTTTCACCTTTAAATTATACGGCGAAACGATTTTACAATTCTTATTCATGCTGATTAATTTCTATGGTTTTTATTATTGGCTTAAAGGTAAACGCCAAGACCATGAGATTCGGATCGAACCAATTGCAGCCAAAAGGGTATTGATGCAAATGTGTTTAGCAGCAATCGGTGGATTATTGTTTGGTTTAACGCTTAAACATTTTACCGATGCTGCTGTACCGTTATTAGATGCCCAACTCGCTGCTTTTAGTTTACTGGCAACCTATTGGACAAGTCGTAAACATATCGCAACTTGGGTACTTTGGGTATTTGTCGATATTGTCTATGTAGGTATGTTTATTTATAAAGAATTATTTTTAACCGCAGGATTGTATGCCGCTTTTGTGTTGTTGGCTGCATATGGTTGGTGGCAATGGGAACAAGTCAAACACAAGCAACTTACTCTTTCTTAAAAATAAGAGCAGTAGAACAACTGCCCTTATTCACTACTTTGACTTATTTAGTTGCTTGATAACTTTGTACTGCCTGACGACCTAATGCTGGATCATCAGTAAATACACCATCTACGCCAGCCTTGAAGTAAAGTTGCATTTCCTTGATTGAACCAGACTCACAACGCTCGGCTGCTTTGGACGTATCCTTACTACATTTTAAGCTGTCTGGTAGGAAATTATTTTCAGGGCGGAAGGTATAAGGATGTACTTTTAAATTGACTTTATGGGCATCTGCAATAAAAGAGGTGGTCTGTGTCATTGCTGCATCTTTAAAGACATAGACTTTCCATGGACCTACACCATTGGCATAGGCCGAAACGTCTTTGAGGCCTTGTGCCGTTGCTAGATCTGCATAGGTTTTAGGATTGTTTTGTGCAACATAATCTGCTGGTCTTGCTTCAGGCGAATCATAGAGCTGAATCAATTGTGCATGCTTAACACTCTTGTGTAAATCGAGTTGATTTTTTAAATATTTTAGATTGCCAACTTCAAAAGACTGTAAGTAAATAGGCGCAATATCGCGGCTATATTGGTATTTGGATAAGGTTTTTAACAAAGTATCTTCCATAGCCAAATTCTGTTTTTGGAAATAGGTTGGGTGTTTGGTTTCTGGATAAAGACCAATAATTTTGCCCGTTTTTTGATAATGCTTTGCAGCTAAATCAATGATTTCATCGAGTGTCGGGATTTCAAATTGATCATTATATTGCGTATTGGCAGCACGATACTGGGGAATACGCTCACGTGCTTTGAGCTGTTTTAGCTCGGCCAAAGTAAAATCTTCAGTAAACCAACCTGTTAAACTCACGCCATCAATAATTTTAGTTTTTTTACGGTCTGCAAATTGAGGAAGCGTTGCAACATTGGTTGTGCCGCTGATCTCATTTTCATGGCGAGCAACCAATATGCCGTCTTTGCTTGATACCAAATCTGGTTCAATAAAATCAGCACCATCATCAATCGCTTTTTGATAGGATGCGAGTGTATGTTCTGGACGAAGTGCGCTCGCGCCACGATGTCCAATCACTTGTGGTAATTGAGGTTCAGGTTGCGCCGTGCTTTGTTGATCTTTGTTGTCATCATTGCAAGCTGTCAGACCGATCAAGCTAATACAGATCAATACTTTTTTGAACATAATTTAACTCATTAGTTTTTCTTAAAGCATTGATCTTGCCGTTTTAATTTATCAAATGGATGACAATTAGATGATAATTTTATGAAAATAATGATTTTTTTAACTGAATGTTTGAAATCCAATATCTGATTTTAGGCTTTGATAAAGCGGGGTCTGGAGGGAGATTATGACTTCTGTTTCCAATAAGGCCAATTTACTTCAGGCGTAAAACGATAATCACGATCTAACCAATAAGATTGCGGTGAAGCAGTTTTATTTTTAAGACCCATGATATGCATTAAATTGTTATCAAGTTCTGCTGTATTAAGCATTTTTTCTTTATTGACACCCGTGACTTGCATATTGTCATGCCACATAATCACAGGAACTTGGTATCCCGCTTTTGTATTCGGGCTGTGACCAGCATAGTCAATTTCATGACCAACTTCATTTCCATGATCTGAAACGACCATAAAAGATCTAAAGTCAGAATTATTATCAGCCTTTAGATCATCTAAAAATCTAGCAAGCAACGAGTCTTCATATAATACTGCATTATCATAATCATTGCGTAGTGAACGAACCCAAGGATCAATATTACGATTCTTGAGGTCGAGTTCGACAGCATCATTACTGTCTCCAGTAAATTTATTAAACGCTAATGGGTAACGTTCTTTGTAATTTGGATGTGCGCCAATCAAATGAAGAATAATCAGTTTTTTAGGATCCGGATCTGCAAGAGCTTGTTGATAAACGGGAATAAGCTTTTCATCTAATGAATGACTACTTCTTCCTGATCGTGTATTTTTATAAACAGCCGTATCTGCATAAGAACCAAATAATGAAGATAAATAACTATCATCTTGATTGCTTAACCAATAAATCTTATAGCCTGCTGCGCGAGCGTAAGCTAAAACGCTTTCCGAAGAATATTGATCATGCGCAGATGCAGGACTTTCAGTCAATAAAACACGTAGTGCATTGATCGTTGAAGGTGACGGTGAAAATGCATTACAAAAGATTTTTAACTCATCAAGTTTTTTTGCTAATTGTGGAGTCGTCTCGCGTTGATAACCACAAATACCTAAATTTAAACTTGTTAAGCTCTCTGAGAGAACTAATACATGTGTTTGTTTCTCATCCTGTTTTTTTGTTAGAGTTAAATTTTGCTTTGCACTGATGTCCCATTGTCGGTGTACATTTTGATGTTGCTTAATTCTATTTTTAAAATCCTGAAGTTTTGTTTGATAGTCTGACCAAAAAATGATGGGATGAACTTTACGTGATGGCTTCATTAAATAGCTTGTTATTGTTAATAGAACAAGTAAAACGATACAACTACGATAAATTCGACTCTGCCACATCTGATCAAGATGGTGAGCTTTAATTACTTTGAAAGTAGAAATACTGTAAATAATTAGCAAGCAAAGTAGGCTAAAAATCACACTTAAGATTGTGCTTAAGTGTAGTTGTATGAATTCCCACGTTTCCTGCTGACTGGTATTAGCAATTGCTTCAATAATAAAATAGGCTTCATTATCACTATTAAATAAAAACCACGTACTCGAACGTAGTAGTACATCAAGCCAAGTCGCAAACCACCATAAAACTGTAAGTCCATACCAATATTTTTTTTGTGTTTTAATGGCAAGCCAAATTAAACCTACACCTGGCAAAGAAAGAAATCCCAGTCTTAAACCATCAGACAAATTACCAGCAATACTGAGTAACCCCCCAGTAATTAATGCGGGCAATAGAATTAGGAGCAGAATATTAAAATGTTTAAAACTGGCCTTCATATATGCCTAGAAAAATAAGGGAGCAACAGGGAGCGTGCTACTATCGGTTTAAGTGAGTGGAGTGTCAATCTAAAATTAAGAAGTATTTGATTGGATAGTAAATTAAATTTTTGACCTCATTTGTTTTCGATGAAATATGCTGATGATCAATAAAAAATTCATTATTTCTCCGTAATTTTCGCTTTTTGCAATGATATGTTAATAAGGATGGTGTTTCCTTGAAAGCTCGGTAATGATCGTAGATTGAAAGTCCCTCTATTTTCCTATCTTTTTGAAAAAATTGACTGTTTCCACGATGGAATGAGCAGCCATGCTATCTAAATTTTTTATTGAGCGTCCAATTTTTGCAGGTGTGCTTGCCATTATTGTGATGGCATTAGGAATACTGGCAATTCTGAATTTGCCAGTTGAACGTTATCCTGATATTGCTCCACCGAAAATTACAGTATCGACCAACTATAGTGGTGCTGATGCCAAAACAGTTGAACAAAGTGTAACTCAAGTTTTAGAGCAACAAATCCAAGGGCTTGATCATTTACTGTACTTTAGTTCAACCAGCGATGCAGCTGGTCGTAGCCGTATTACGATTAGTTTTGAAAATGGCACAAATCCCGATACAGCACAGGTTCAAGTACAAAATAAAATTAGTGGCGTGATACGCCGTCTCCCAGATGCGGTACAACGACAGGGAGTAAATGTCACTAAGTCCTTGGGTGATACCTTTATGGTGATTGGACTGTATGACAGTACAGGGCAAGCAAATAATATTGCGTTGTCTGATTATCTATCTACACATGTCCTTGATAATTTAAATCGGATTGATGGCGTCGGTGAAACAGATGTGTTTGGATCGCAGTATGCAATGCGAATCTGGCTAGATCCAAATAAATTGACTCAATATAATTTAATTCCAAATGATGTCGTTACCGCGATTACTACTCAAAATACACAGGTGGCAGCAGGTGCGATCGGAGATTTGCCTGTTGCTCAAGGTCAATACTTGAATGCAAAAGTAACAGCAGGTTCTCGCTTAAAGACCATTCAAGACTTTGAACAAATTATTGTGAAATCAGATGTATCTGGAAGTTTTGTTCAATTAAAAGATATTGCTCGGATTGAATTAGGGGCAGAAAATTATCAATCATTTAATACGATCAATGGTTATCCAGCTGCAGGTCTTGGTATTTCTTTATCTTCTGGTGCCAACGCAATTCAAACATCTAAACTTATTCATCAGACTTTAGATGAACTCTCTAGCAAGCTTCCAACGGGGTATAAGATCGTTTATCCAAGAGATAATACTCCCTTTGTACAAGAATCTATTAAAGAGGTGATTAAAACACTTGTCGAAGCAATTGGTTTAGTTATTTTAGTCATGTTCCTTTTTCTTCAAAGTTGGCGTGCTACGCTTATTCCAAGTATTACTGTACCGATCGTGATTTTAGGGACTTTTGCCGTACTTGAATTACTTGGATTTAGTATTAATACCTTAACTCTCTTTGCATTGGTGCTTGCGATTGGTTTGTTGGTTGATGATGCAATTGTTGTAGTGGAAAATGTTGAACGGCTTATGCATGAACAGCATTTGTCACCCAAACAAGCAGCCGTTGAATCTATGCAAGAAATTAGCGGTGCATTGATTGGAATTACCATGGTGTTAACAGCCGTTTTTATTCCAATGTCTTTCTTTGCTGGTTCAATTGGGGTTATCTATCGTCAGTTTTCAATCACTTTGGTTGCTGCGATGGTCTTATCTTTAGTAGTGGCTTTGGTGCTTACACCCGCTTTATGTGCTTTGATTTTAAAGCCAAACCATCAAGCTAAGTCATGGGCGATTCGGTTTAATAACGGGATAGACACACTTAAAAATAAGTATTTATATCTAGTGCAAACCATGCTTCGTTATAAAATCACTGTATCTGTGATTTTTATTGCATTAATTGCCGTATTTGCTTTGTTCTATAGCAGTCTACAAAGTAGTTTTTTACCAAAAGAAGACCAAGGGATATTAAGTGTTCAATTTAAATTAGTGGATAGTGCGCCACTTTCAAAAAGTCAGGAGGTCGGTGAGGCAATTCGTCAGTATTTTCTTCAGAATGAAAAAGCAAATGTCAATTTAGTGCTTATTCGTTACGGACGAAATAATTCTGGAACGGGGCAAAATCTTGGACAAGGCTTTGTTTCATTAAATCATTGGGACAACCGTACTGGGAAGAAAAACTCTGCTGAAGCTATTCGAAAGAGAGCACTTAAATATTTTAGCCAATTTCCCGATGCACAGATCAATGTGACGTTGCCTGCTTCGGTAAATGGATTAGGCGCAACAGATGGAATGGATTTATGGATTCAGGATATTAATGGGCAAGGTGAGCAATTCCTCGATCAAAGTTTTAAACAGTTGCAACAGTTGGGACAAAAATATTCAAGTTTTGAAAACTTAGATAAACAATCTACTGATAGTAAAGCTACTTTGAATGTGAAGATTGACCATAAGCAAGCGACGGCAAATGGTTTAAATCTAAATGAAATTAATAGTACTTTGTCGACCGCATGGGGTGGGACATATGTGAATGACTTTATTGACCGTGGTCGAATTAAACAAGTTATTTTACAAGGTGATGCACCATTCCGTTCTAAGCCTGAAGACTTATATAGCTGGTCAGTACGCAATAATCAAAATCAAATGGTTCCTTTTAGTTCATTTTCAACGACATCATGGGGAGGGACACCAAGCATTGTGCAACGCTATATGGGATACAGTGCTTTGCAATTACAAGCTAACGTTGTCAATGGTCAATCTTCAGGCCAAGCCATGAAAGATATTGAACAGTTGGTGGGTCAACAAGAAGGCTTAGGTTTACTATGGACTGGGCTTTCTTATCAAGAGCAGCAATCGACTAATCAAGCAATTTGGCTATATCTAATTTCTATTGCATTTATTTTTCTATGTTTAGCTGCGTTGTATGAAAGTTTACGTATTCCTATGGCAGTGATGACCGCAATTCCTTTAGGGATTGGCGGTAGTATTATTTTTGCCCATATTTTTGGTTTACCAAATGATGTTTACTTTCAGATCGCTTTACTTACAACAATTGGCTTATCCTGTAAAAATGCAATTTTGATTGTTGAATTTGCAGCGATGGCCCAAGCACAAGGAAAAAATGCCATTCAAGCAGCGCTACAAGGTGCAGGGCTGCGTTTGCGTCCTATTCTAATGACTTCTTTTGCATTTGGCGCAGGAGTTATTCCACTGGTTTTTGCATTTGGAGCAGGGGCTGTAAGCCGTCAAGAAATTGGTATCAGTGTTTTAGGTGGTGTGATATTCGGGACAATATTGGTACTGATCTTTATTCCATTTATGTTTGTACTGGTTGCCAGTATGTTCCAGCCTAAACATAAACTGGAAACCACTGAATAAGACAATCTTTAAAATTCAGTGCAAATGAATGATCAGGTCTATGAGTTAAGCTCATAGACCTGAATTATTAATTGCTTCAATGATTTTATTCTGATTGATAATAATAATTGTACCGACAAAACGGAAAATCTGCTTTATTCTCAAGCATAAACATGGTTTTTAGGTTGAGTGAATGACTGCTCCAACAGAACACAAAAAATTAACTCAGCAGCAAGCGATTGCTGTTGAACGTGATTTAGCAAAATTTGCCAATACCATGGACAGTTTGGTTCGAATTCCTTTTACCAAACAGGGAGTCGGGGCAGATGCTGCATTGAGTACCATGCCGTTTGCAGGCGATATCGCAGGTTTTGTTTTAACACTATATGCTTTTAAAAAAGCCAGAGAAGTGGGCGTACCACAGCATAAATTGAAGGGTGTGGTCAAACTGGCAATTATGGATATGTTGGTGGGTTTTGTACCGATTGTCGGTACCTTATTTGATGTATTTATTCGTCCAAGTCGTAAGACACTGGAAATCGTTCATGACCATATCCGTGAGGAATATCAAGTGCATAGTGATATTCATATGGTGCATCCATTCTTGCATGAATCCCTAGAACAAAAGCAGAAAACTTCAGCTTTCTGGCGTAATCCGATCGTAAGTTGGATTTGGTTACGTATCCCAGATTTATTGGGTATTGCCGTACTCATTTTATTGCTTGTTGCAGTTTGGGCAGGTTTTAGTTATCTGTGGCAGTTTTATCAGTCGTTTAAAATGAATTAAATATTTGATTTAAAATAATATTGTGTTATATATCATATTAATTTTTATTGGCTTGATTTATTTTTGTGGGGTGTAATGTGAAAAAAGCGATTTTAATGGTTTTGGTTTTTGGTATGGCACATTTTGCTTACGCACAATCAAATACAGGAAATAGTATTATTGGTAATAATGAAAAAATTATTTCTTTGAAACATATAGAATATATTAAGGGTAAAGGCTATAACTATCATGATAATGATTGGAATATTGATGATAAATATCGTGTAGTTCGAAAAAATAATGAAATGATCGGGGCTTATAGTATTGATACCAGTACGCCTGTGGGTGAAGTTGGTGTGATGTATATGACAAAGTATCTGAAAGATATTCATTTAGCTCGATCAATCATTAAAAAAGGTAAAGTTGAATTTACTCACTATACAATTGAATGTAATAAAGAGTTTTCTCGAAATTCTTCAAAGCGTAATAAATACACCCAATATAATGAGTTTGAAAATGATGCGAGTTCGGTTGAAATAACCAAAGATTATGCAATCTATCGAGATTTAGAACTAATATGTAAGCATACCTATATTGATAATACTAATGGGATTCGAGAAATTTGGAAGAATCAAAAATAAAGTTAATCAATTTCTAAAACAAAGCCTCCATTTGGAGGCTTTATCATTTATCTGATACTGATTACTGAACATTTAATTGCTGTAAAGCGGCAACACGTTGTTCAATGGTTGGGTGAGTTTGGAATAAAGCCGCTAAGCTAAAGCCTTGTTCCTTACCTTCCGCAATTGCAAATGCTTTCATTTCTTTTGGCATTTGATCTGGCATTTCTGACTCTGCCTGTAAACGAAGTAGAGCAGAAATCATTGCTTGTTTGCCTGCTAAACGTGCACCAGCTTCGTCTGCGCGATATTCACGTTGACGAGAGAACCACATTACAATCGCAGAGGCCAAAATACCGAATACGATGTCGAGTACAATCGTAATAGCAAAATAAGCAAGACCAGGTGCTTCACCATCTTCACGACCGAACACATTACGGTCAATAAAGTCACCTGCAATACGTGCAAAGAACATCACAAAGGCGTTCACTACACCTTGAATCAATGCAAGAGTCACCATATCGCCGTTGGCAACGTGACCGATTTCGTGCGCAAGTACAGCACGAAGTTCATCTTTGTTCATACGCTCAAGTAAGCCTGTCGAAACAGAGACTAAAGCATCATTTTTATTCCAACCTGTCGCAAATGCATTGGACTGGTAAGAAGGGAAAATACCAACTTCAGGCATTTTAATACCTGCACGTTGAGAAAGTTGTGCCACTTCTTGTAGTAACCAAGCTTCTGCTTGACTACGAGGAGCATTTGGGTCAATTAATTCAGTTCCAGTGGTTTTTTTCGCCATCCACTTCGACATGAATAAGGAAATTAAAGAACCCACCATACCAAAGACAAAACAGACGACTAAAAGGTTGCCTAGATTCAAGCCACCCGCGCCATGGTAACTACCGACACCGAAGAGTGACAAGATAATGCCAGCTACAACCAGTACCGCGAGGTTGGTCAGCAAGAACAAACCAATCCGCATCATTGAGAAAATCCTCTTATAAATAAAAACTGATCTGATTTATAAATTATAAATCATAACGCTAATATGCAGGGCGAACCCTAAAAATTCAAGCAAAAAATGAGCGTAGATACATTAAGCTAATAAAAGAATAGAAGTGTTTTAAGAAGGCGAAAACGACTAATTTATTTGAAAAAAACAAATAAAATCATGATGTGAGAATAAGTGATTTCTTTGTTTAATCACTTACTCGGATTCGTGCAGATGCAGTTGCATTGGCTGTGGTATATGTGCCTGGTGCATCTGTAAAAGTACCATCGGCCAATGTGATAATTTGACGACTATATTGTTTAGGTGCGGACACAGCTTCTGAATTTGAAGATGTATAA
This sequence comes from Acinetobacter sp. ANC5681, assembly GCF_023488045.1. NCBI lineage: Bacteria > Pseudomonadati > Pseudomonadota > Gammaproteobacteria > Moraxellales > Moraxellaceae > Acinetobacter > Acinetobacter sp. ANC5681. Next base: position 15,159 of record NZ_JAMFKZ010000006.1, on the reverse strand, counting down.
TTTGCCGATTGAGCAATCACTTGAGTATTTGTGTTATTTGAATTTGATAGAGAGCCTAAACCAGAGGCATAAAGATTTTGATAACGACTGGTCACTCTTTTTACATAATCTCTAGTTTCTCTGAAAGGTGGAACATCGCCATATTTATCAACATTACCTTCACCAGCGTTATACGCTGCAATAGCAAGGCGTGTATCCCCATTAAAACGTTTTAACAACCAACTTAGATATCTCGCACCACCAAAAATATTTTGTTGAGGGTCGTAAGCATTACTCACGTTAAAACGCCGTGCAGTTGCAGGCATCAGTTGCATTAATCCTTGAGCACCGACAGGGGATCGCGCATTAATATTAAAACCTGACTCAGTATGCATAACGGCTTTAATAAGACCTTCTGAGACGCCATGCTGTTGCGCTGCTTGACGGATCATCTGATCAAAAGCATTTTTATTACGACTATAACTTGGTAGAACAGAGGCTTCACTTGCGCCCCAGTTACTATAGCTGTGAATATTGCTATCAGGATAATAGGTCGCTTTAATCACTTTTAGGTGATTGTATTCAGCTTTCTTTTTATTGGTAAGTAAAGTTGTACCATTATCATCTTTAAATTGATAAATGGTTTGACCAGCATAACTAGATACTGTCGTATTTAAAAAACCGATTGTCCCCAAAAAAAGAACGAAAATATATTTTGTTTTGTCCATCATTATAATATTCACAAAAGATGAGCATGGAGTTGTTCACAGTAGTGTAACAAAAAAAAGCATAAAAAAAACTTTAGCTACAATTTTTTTATTTCCGCTGTCTTACAAAAAGCAAGTCGTTTTGTGCGAATGTTCAGCAAAAAAAATTAAATTATTTTTTTTAAAATCTAAGTCTTGACATATTTAAAGCATTGTTTTTGTTAACTAAAAAACAATGATTAAAAAATGATCAATTTGATTGTAAGCCTTGTTCTCACATAAAAATACTTTGTCAATAGCGAAGAAATCCACAATTTTATCCACAGCTTTTGTGGAAAACTGTGGAAAAGTTTAAAATATAAGCAATCCAGACCGTTTTGACATAATTTGGTCAGAATTTTACCAGTATGAAACTGAAATATGACGATTGCACGAAATTGAAAAATTCTTTAGGTGCGCATCTTTTCGGAATCGGATAAAATCTTGCGGTATTTTTGTTTATGAGTAAATCACGTCTATGTACGCGCCAGTGGAGTCCAACCAAGGATTTAATTTTAAGCCTGAGCTTCCGACGAGTTCGGCATATTATCGCCTGTTGAAAAAGCTTCGTCGTCAAGTAGGGCATGCAATTCGTGATTACAACATGATCGAAGATGGCGACAAGGTCATGGTCTGCGTTTCAGGTGGTAAGGACAGCTACACCTTGCTGGATATCCTGTTGCAGTTCAAGCGCATTGCACCAATCAATTTTGATATTGTTGCGGTGAATCTTGATCAAAAACAACCAGGGTTTCCTGAAGATGTTTTACCACGTTATATGGAAGAAAATAACATTCCATATTACATTCTTGAAAAAGACACTTATACGATTACTAAACGCCTAACGCCTGAAGGTAAAACCTACTGTGCGGTATGTTCACGCCTACGCCGTGGTTCGTTATATGGCTTCGCACAAGAAATCGGTGCAACCAAAGTTGCATTAGGTCATCATCGCGATGACATTATGGCGACTTTCTTTTTAAATTTATTCCATGGCGGTAGCTTAAAGGCAATGCCACCAAAACTTCTTTCTTCAGATAAAAAGAATATCTTGATTCGTCCTTTGGCTTATGTCGAAGAAAAAGACATTATTAAATATGCTGATCTACGAAAGTTCCCAATCATTCCATGTAACTTATGTGGTTCACAAGAAAACTTACAACGTGCAATTATTAATGACATGCTGCGTGAATGGGATAAACAACATCCAAAACGTTTACATAGCATCTTTGGTGCCTTACAGAATGTATCGCCTTCACAATTGGCTGACCGTGAGTTATTTGATTTCGAAGCCTTGGATGGGCAACGTGAATTTGATATGAAAGACCCTGAAGAGATGAAAAATCGTCTTGATGTGGTGAACTTGAGTTTTGCTGCTGAATAAAATGTAAAACTTTTTGAAAAGGCACTTATTTAAGTGTCTTTTTTTTATAAAAAAGAGCTAAAAAGTGAATTCTTCGTACAAAAAGCCATAGCCTAAAATAAAAATTACGTGCTATAACAGGGCACAAGCAAATTGCTTCATTTAATGTTGTCTGGATAGATGACACAAGAAATTGAACAAATATATTTGAGGAATAATCATGGCTGCATTTTTAACTGATGATTGGTTTGCAACTGTTGAAAAACTTACTGCTGAAGCGGGTGATTTAAATTTACCACCAGCACTTGCGAATTTAGCGATTAACTTAGTTGTAACAGATGCGGCTGGTAATACCGAATTGGCCTTAGATGCTGGTAAAATCCAAAAAGGTTTGTCTGCAAATGCTAAAACAACTTTAAATATGGATGCTGAAACATTACGTAAAGTATTCTTAGAGTTTGATATGGCTGCTGCGATGCAAGCGTTTATGACTGGTAAAATCAAAGTACAAGGCGATATGTCTCAACTTATGGCTTTACAAACAGCGAAGCCAAGCCAAGAACAAAAAGATTTATTCAAGAAAGTACTTGAGCAAACTGCTTAAGTCCTTTTCTCATAAAAAAGCTTACCTCTCGGTAAGCTTTTTTATTTTCAACTTAGACATCAATACGACTGTTGGTCTTTAAATGTTCTAAGTAAGTTCGAATACGTGTCACGTATTGAACTGCTTGTTTATATCGACCATTTCGCGCTTGGTTACGCTGTAAATAATCATATAAATTTACCCATTGATTTGGGTTTTTTCCTTGGGTTTTGATTCGGTTTTGGATCTGATTGACTGCACCTGGTCCCATGTTATAAGCAACCAAAGCATACCAATTACGGTCTGGATAAGGGACATTCGAAAATTGATCTAGCATTAGATCAAAATATTTTGCACCACCTTGAATACTTTGTATCGGATCAGATCGGTTGCTCACACCCATTGCTTGAGCGGTGCTATTGGTCAACATCATCAAACCGCGTACACCAGTGGGAGAAACCGATGTGGGTTTAAGATAAGATTCTTGATAGCCAATAGCAGCGAGCAAATGCCAATCTAAATTATATTTAGAGGCGCTTTGTTTAAAGCTTGCTTTATAAATTGGCAAACGCTGGTTCAGGTCTTTTTGAATCGTAGACCATGCTTCAGGTTTAACCACATTGCGATTATAAAAGGAAGCTAGTTGTTGGGTTGTACCAAGCTGTTTGCTTTGACAAACAAATCCACTTGCAGTGAGCGTTAACGGATCATCAGCTTGCTTAAGTACCCAATTGAGTTGAGGATTTAATCCATTTTTACTTAAAGTAGCTTGATCACCACAACTTGCAGAAAAAGAGACAAGTTGTTTACTTTCAATAGCTGCTAAATTTGCAGTTGTCATAGCAAGATTAGCTTTACCTTGAGCAATCCATTTTAACGCAGTTGCATTATCAGGAACCGTTTTAAAATCGAGTTTGACATTTAAACTCTGCGCATAATTTCTTGCTAAATCATAGCCAAAACCATGCAAAAATTGCCCGTCTTTAAATACATTTGTCGGGTTTTCAACAGCAACTACCGTTAATGTATTGGTGGTTACAACTGTCTTGTATTGATGTGATTTTTCTGCGTTCAAACTATTAAAGGGAAGGATTGCAATTCCTAATACCATCGTTTGAAATGAAAGTTTAGAAGATAAAGAGTTAAGGCTAGGCCTCGACCCAGAACTTGAATTACTGTGCATGTTGTCTCCGCTACAGGTAATTTATGCCCAAAAAGTTCAGCAAAACAAAGCCTTAACTTTTAAAAGTTGATAAATTCAATAAGGGTGGGCAAGTCATGACGCCATTCAAAATGACATTGGGTTAATGGAAAAATGATGAAAATGTTTCACATCACTTACAAAGTGTATATAAAATAAACAAAAAACTAACTTAGGGGCGCATCTTAAGCGTCAAAAAGGAGCTTGTCAAATTTTGATCAGTAAAAATATGAGAAATACATCACAAACACATGATTTGAAAAAGAATAAAATTTATACACTTTAGTCATGTTGAAATAAGGAATACAATGCAAAAACTTGTAAATGGATTGTTGTTGTAGCGTTTTTAAATATGAAATCGAACTTGATCACACGTAATGGACATGACTTGCTGGTTGCTGAATTAAAAAAACTATGGCATGACGAACGACCAGAAATTACTAAAAAAGTAAATTGGGCTGCAAGTTTGGGGGATCGTTCAGAAAATGCAGATTACCAATACAATAAACAAATACTTAGAAAAATAGATCGTCGTGTCCGGTATTTAGGAAAACGTTTAGAAGAATTAAAAATTGTCGATTATATGCCTGAGCAAGAGGGCAAAGTTTATTTTGGAGCTTGGGTAGAGATTGAAAATGATGACGGGGAGCAAAAGAAATTACGGATTGTGGGGATAGATGAAATTTATGATCATCATCCCCAGCATATTTCGATTGAGTCTCCAATGGCACGTGCATTATTGAGCAAAGAGGTGGATGATGAGGTGGAAGTCATTACTCCATTAGGAAAAAAAGTGTGGTATATCAACTCAATTTGCTATGAAAAATCTGAAAATGCTTAATTTTTTACTGTTTTGATTTTATTTTGAGCATTTGATTGATTATTTTGAATAAAAGATTTGCCAATTCTAATTTTTATTTATATGATAGCCGCCATTGGAAGCGTGGCAGAGCGGTTTAATGCACCGGTCTTGAAAACCGACGAGGGTGTGAGTCCTCCGTGAGTTCGAATCTCACCGCTTCCGCCAAATTCAAGTTTCTGACACTGTTTAACACTATATAAGTTAATGATTTATAAGGTTAAATTTGGAAATGTACGATATAACAAGCCGTGACGCACTACGCCAATCGGCAGTTATAAAGTAGTAAAAAATGCAGTAAAATTTATTTTACTGCATTTTTTGTGTCTATAGATTATGACTGCTCGTGGAATCAGTAAGCTCAGTGCTTTACAAGTTAAAAAGGCCAAACCTGATCCTGACAAGATGTATAAGCTGTCAGATGGCGGTAATTTGTATTTACGAGTAGATCAGAGTGGTGGCAAATACTGGATATTTAACTATACACGCCCCTTTCTAGGTAAACGCAACGATTTATCTCTAGGTACTTATCCAGAAGTTTCGTTAGATGATGCCCGTACTGTCCGTGACGAATATAAGAAGCTGATTAAGCAAGGCATCGACCCTGCAATGGAACGGATTGAAACTAAGTCACAAAAACAGAAAGAAGCTGAAAACACCTTTATTATTGTTGCAGAAGCATGGTTGCATAAGCGTGAATTGGAACAAAAGCAGGATGAGGAAACGATCCGTCGCCTAAAGCACGATGTTTATCCTTATATTGGCAATTTAATCTTTCCACAACTTACCCTTGAGATACTTGAGGCTAAAGTCTTTAAGCGGATTATTGATCGTGGGGCTTTATCTGTTGCCAAACGTCTTAAATCAGACTTGAACCAGATTTTTAAATCGGCACGTAAAAAGAAGCTGATTCAATATAACCCGATTGAGGATATTGACCTACCTAAACCGCAAGGTGGGAATTTTGCAGCCGTGACAGAGGAACAAGATTTAGCACCTATGCTGAATAAAATCTGGAATTACTCCAACCTGTATCCACGCTGTTTGCTGAGTACACAGGTTGCCTTAAAAATATCTGTATTGACCTTTCAGCGACCTGGCGAGATACGTCAGCTTAAAAAAGAGTACTACTATCCCCAAGAACGCTGTTTTAAATTTACTGCCAGTAAAACCAAGCAGCTCCATATTGTTCCCCTGTCAGATCAGGCATTTGATTTGATTGAATCAATTATTGATCTACACCCTTATAGTGAATATATCTTTGTTGGTCGGGATGGTAAAACCTGTATTTCTGATAATACAGTCAATTCAGCTCTGAAACGATTAGGCTATGGTGGGCAGCAAACTGCACATGGATTGAGGGCAACCGCACGTACCATGCTGGATGAGATTCTGGAGCAGCGTGTGGACTTTATTGAACATCAACTGGCGCATAAGGTAAAAGACAACAATGGTACAGCTTACAACCGAACCAAGTTTCTGAATAAACGCCAAGAGATGATGCAGGAATGGGCTGATTATTTGGAGTCCCTGCTTGAGCCTATATGATAATCAGCAAGAAGAAAGCCTGTCATGTGAGACAGGCTATTTCAATTTATGCAGCTTTCAATGTCTTTTGTTCAAGCCAAGCATTGATTTGGCTTTCCGTCCACGTTGGCATACTGGCGGTTAAGTATGTCGGTTCAGGAAAATCACCCCGACGGATCATCTTCCAGAAAGTTGATTCCGCAACATTCAGCAAGCCTTTGGTTGCAGGCTTATGAGACAACCGACGTCTGCGACCACTACGATCTACATAGTCCTTTGCTGGACGTTCAGGATAATTCACCAAATCCTTGACACGATAGCGAGCTTCTAACATTTTAATCTCCCTCGTCCGTGTATTATTCTTTAGGCTTGGTTGATTTTTGCACGGCTGATTTAAAGCTCTGATGATTTTTTAGATAAATTTCATCTATAGCTCTAGCCAATTCGTGTATCTCCACAAAAAAATGACCTTTTTGACTGCCTTCATCAATCCGAAAGCATGTGAAAGGCAATTGCTGCTGACGAGCTTTTTCTTTCATTTTCTCTGGGCATAAATGTGAGTAATACACAGTTCTGATGTCCTCCAGTTTGATATGGATTGATCGGAACTGTAAAAATAAATAATCGATTGTGTTTAGGTGATTCATAGCGACTCCATTAAATTTGATTTGAGACAAACCTAAGCAAGACGAAAAAAATGCAGCAGGTGCAGCCTGACACTTTTCTGTGTTGCTTTGTCAGAGGGGATTGTAATGCGGCATGTGGTATGTAAAAATGCAAAAAACAAGGGGACTTTTTTTTGCAAATGCCAAGAATAACCGATACCCAAACTGCTGTACTCAATATCATGGATTACCTATTTATTCAGGATGTTGAGTCTCTTGCATCTTTTAATGATGCCAAAAATACTTTCAACGCTGATCTATCGGCTATAATTAAGCGTATCAATTCAGTTAGACGAAATGAGGGAAAAATAGCGCAGTTGTATAAACACTATGTATTATGTGGTCTTGAGATGATGTTAAATCTTCCATTTGAAATAGAAGACCCAATTGAACAAGAACAATTAGATAAATCCAATTATGTTTTAGATAGAATCATTTATAACGTTTTATTAAATGATTTTTATGATGATGAATTTTTAGATGATATGAAGAATTTATTTAACTATTTTCAAGAATTAAGGTTAGATAAAGGAACGATTTTTAAAGTAGTGAGACAAAGTCTTTATTTTGATTATGACAATGTTTCCATTGTGGCATATAAAAGATTTATAGATTTGGGCATACTTACTACTGAACAGTATGACTGTGATCTATCAACAATAGATGAAGATTTTCTTGAAAATTCATTCATTAGATCAATGTTGTTTATTGAATTTGATATTTTAAAAAGACAGTTTGATACTGAAAAAAAGTTTAAAGATAAGAAATTAGAAATAGATTTAAATAACTCACTAGAAGAAATAGAGCGTATTTTTTTAGCGATTCGGTCAGTAAAAAAAATGCAGCTTAAAGAAAAATTTGGTTTTATCAGTATATTAGATATTGATATAAATAATAAAAAAGATGTAGGGCGATATATAGTGAACCTAAGTGAGGTTTTGGGTCACGAAACCTCATTTTTAAAAAAAATTCCAGACTGCATTGGCTTCATAGGTTGTTGGTATTTAATTCACTCTAAAGAGCTTAACCCAGATAGCCCAACGTATTATGAGCTATATGATGACCAAGCTGTTAAGTCACGGCATAAGAAACCTTGTGATAATAAGGCACTAGAAGAAATATTGAAATATGGTTTTGAATTAAAGAACAGAACTTTACATTCACGCTATATTGATTTATATAGTTTTTATGACAGGATGAGAATGTCATTAAACTTTTAAATAATTAGTTGGGTTGTATTGAAATATTAATACAACCCTAAGTGGAATTATGCAAAACTAATTGTTAAACGGAATATAAGTATTTTTCATTTATAATGATACCTTCCTCAATTGCACATTTATTAATTAAATGTTCAATCATTCTATCTTCAGTTTTCTTATGTTTTGCTGCAAGTATTATTAGTAATTTTTTCGTTTTATCTGTTAGGAAATAATGATGTTCTCTTCCTTTCCTATTTTTTTGATAAGATTTTTGATACCAAGCATTAGACAATTGTTTCTTTAAGTTGATATAAGCATGTTGATTTGCATAGTACATAATATCAAAAATTGAATTAACCCAAATGCCAAAGTCAGCATCTTGTAAAGGCGTAAATTCGATCTGATTAAAATCCCTAAAGTCTGATGTATTTTTGTCGATGTAAGTTTTTGCCCATTTATAGAACTCAGGATGATCATAATTTTTAAAGTGCAAAGATTTTGCACTAATAATTTCGCTATGCTTTCTTTCTATTCGTTCAAGTTCTCGACTGCTTCTATAATATTTTCTATAGGTGAAAATAATATAAAGGAATCGAACATAGGTGTTTGCGATAGATTGGTTTTGGCGATAAATATCACGATTATCAAATGATATTTTATAAAGTGCAAAACTCAATAATCGCCTATCTGTTTTATATTTTGAAAAATCACGACTTCTAATCATGAGCGATTCTTTATAACTGTTAATCAAGTCCATGAAAATTTCAGAAGTAGTCTCTGTTTTATCCTTTAGCTCATAAATTAAATGGCTTTTCAACTCATTAAGGTCTTTGATTGAGTTTAATTTATCAATGTCCTTATCCATTAATTGTGGATCATGTTCATCCTCTATATCCATGCGTGATTCAAACTCAATAGCGTCCTTATTGATCACATGAAGTAACCAGACACTATCTTCTGTATTCAACTCTTTAACCAGTTTGATTAGATCATCATTGCGTGATGTGTAGCTCATGGTGCTTTCCTTTACTAAGATTTATATAAACTTTATTAAAGGTGAGTATGAGTTTCAACGAGTTTTTCTGTATGTTTTCCCACGATTTAGCGTGATTTTTTAATAATTTTTTTATAGCCCATAGAGAGCATGCCAAAGCACAATTTTGTACCCACTACCTCCAATGACACATCACGAAATCCTGTATCATTTGGCTTTGTCATTCAGATGATGGAAGTGACAAAATTGAAGTTATACAAAAGGCGTTTCTGCAATAGTTCACGACCAGATATTGTAGATAACCACAATAATAGGTCTCTAATATTGGCGAGACAATAAAAGAATACTGATGAATGATACCAGATTTTTGATATATTTACCATCGGATAACTTTAACTGGATTTATCTTGTTTTATTTTAAGGCTGACTATGCTAAAAGCCTTGATATTATTGTGTTTGGATGGTGCTTTAATATATTTTAATTTGATTTTTTAGTTATGTGTAATGACTTTGTTTATAAATATATAATCAACTTATTAAACTATTCATTAAAAGAACTTAATTTAATAATCTCTAATCTTAAATTTAATTATTAAAATAATTGTCACTTCATATAGTTCTAAACTATAGGTAAGTGACCATGAAGTTTGAAAACACCTCATCAAGTAAAATATGTGAAGCAAATCTATCTATTGAGATAGAAGATTTTATAAAATCCAGTTTATATGCAACAAGACAGCCTCGCTCTTTTTATAAAAACTTTTGTGAATTACTCCTTGATTTTGATCAAGTCTATAATCCTGATTTTAGTTATTCAAGTTTATTGCAGTTATTTTGTAATTTATTATATGAGTATCATCTTGATTTAGATTCACCAACAGACTTATTGAGATGTTTAAAGCGCAGATCATTTGATGAATGGCAAAGATATTTCAATACAATGAAAAGTGCTCATTTAAACGAAAGACGACAACACCGTTATAATGAAAGCCTACATGCTGAAAACCTAGATGGGCGATTGACTGAATTAACCAAAAGCTATAAAGCTCTATTGGTTGTCAGTATCGAGTTAAGTTATATCACCAATGTTAATATCCAGAGAGTACAAGATGATCTGGAGCGTTTCCTTAGAAAAGTAAACCGCTCTAAATATGGAGATGATGTATTACTACTGGTATGGGCTTTGGAACAAGGCAGTAAGAGCAAAGGCTATCATTACCATGTTGTATTTATTTTTGATGAACGAGATCGTATAAGGGCATGGAAGATTGCGAATGATATGGGTGAATTATGGCAAGATATTACAGATGGAGATGGATGTTATTTTAACTGCCATGATCGTCGTTATTTAAAGCAATATGAAGAAAATGGAATGGTTGGGATTGGCATTATTTACAGTAATTTAAAGTACCAAGTGGACAGGATGCGTGCGGTTTTATTATATTTAGCCCGACCCAAGAAAGAACAATATCTCAGGATTAAAGCCACCAAGAAGATGAAGACCTTTGGTATGTCACAACGTTGATCCCAAAAAATCACAGATATACATCATTTACATGAAGATTGAATGTTTTCTTTTTCCCTTACATTCAAAAACATAGGCTTGCCCATCGGTAAGCCTTTTTTCATTTAATGAGGTTTATCTTATGAATATTACATGTCCATATTGCTATTCAGCCAATATCAGCCGCGCCACCACACAGCCATCAGGCAATAACAGTTTCTCTTCGATGGCAGGTGCAGGGATTGGTGCGAGCCTTGCCAAAAGTTTACCTACACCATTTTCACCCTTATTGGGAGGATTGGCGGGTGCAGTGGTGGGTGGCCTGATTGACAGTCTGGTTCAACCCTCACAGCTACAGCAGCCTATCGCTTATTTCCATTGCAACAATTGTCAGCACAATTTCAACTAGGGACAGGAGGAAATTATCATGGCACATCAACTTGAACAAATGGCGTATGTCGGTGAAACCCCGTGGCATGGTCTGGGTAATCAACTCAGTCCACATCAACCGATTGAAGTCTGGGCACAGCAGGCAGGCATGGATTGGCGTATTGAATCATCCAATGTCAGTTATATGGCAAAGAATGATCGGGGACAATCTATTATTCTTCCTTATGAGGAACAGCGTGTTTTATACCGTTCTGATACCCATGCACCTTTATCGGTAGTCAGCCAGCGTTTTCAGGAAGTTCAGCCCAAAGAAATCCTTGAGTTTTATCGTGATCTGACCGAACAATCAGGCTTTGAACTGGAAACCGCAGGCGTATTGAAAGGTGGCAAGAAATTCTGGGCATTGGCACGGACAGGACAAAGCACCACTCTCAAAGGTAAGGATGTCAGCAATGGCTATATTCTTCTCGCAACAGCCTGTGATGGAACACTGGCAACCACAGCACAATTTACCTCTATCCGTGTGGTGTGTAATAACACTTTGGCGATTGCCTTACGTAATGGCAGTAGCAGTGCAGGCGTAGTGAAAGTTCCACACAGTACCCGATTTGATGCGGAAAAGGTCAAACAGCAACTGGGTATTTCCGTTCGTGCATGGGATGAGCATATGTATGAAATGAAACAACTGAGTCAGCGTAAAGTCACCCAGCAGGAAGCGGCAGCCTATTTTGATGCGGTATTTAACAATACCAGTCTCAGCATTGCTGAACAGGATGACAACATTATCCAGTTCTACCGCAATGTGGCAAATGAAGCCCAAAACGCTGCAACCAATAAAACTGAACCGAATGGACGAGCCATGTCTAAAGTCATGGATATGTTTAATGGTCAGGGACGGGGTGCAGAACTCAGTTCAGCCCAAGGGACAGCCTATGGCTTGCTGTGTAGCATCACAGAGTTTGTCGATCACGAACGTCGAGCCATGAGTACCGATCACCGACTGGATTCAGCATGGTTTGGTACAGGTGCAGCCATGAAACAGCGAGGTCTGGAACAGGCACTCAGAATGGTGGTCTAACTTTGGCTGGATTTAAAGCTAATCAAATTAGCCTAAGGAATATACCCATTGCTTAAATCCTAAGTTTCCCTCTACCCAAAACTCCCTTTTGCCACATCGCCCTGATGTGGCTTTTTTTATGCCGCAATTTTAATTTTTACAGACATGGAGTATCTAATGAACCATATTGTTGAACCACAAACCAGTAAATCCACAGCCTCAGCATATTTAGCATCACTCCCACAATCTGCTAAACCACACCGTTCCCATGCCAAACGTCTTGCTAAAACCAAAGGTATGAGCCGTGAACAATGGCTACAAGTCAGAAAACAGGGGATTGGCAGTAGTGATGCCGCAGCAGCCTGTGGGCTTAATCCCCACATGAGTATGCTGGAACTATGGATGATTAAAACAGGTCGGATGCAGACACAGCCTGATCAACCCACCCAAAACAGTTATTCACCCTTATATTGGGGCAATCAGCTTGAACCTCTGATTGCCAATTATTACCAGCACAAGACAGGTCATAAAGTGCGTAAGGTCAATGCAGTGTTACAGCATCCTGATCCTGACAAACACTTTATGCTGGCGAATCTGGACTATGCCGTTGTAGGCTGTGATGAAGTACAGATATTGGAGTGTAAATCAGTGGGGGAATGGGGAACCAAACTCTGGCGTGATGGTGTGCCTTTATACGTGATTATTCAGGTACAGCACCAACTGGCAGTGACAGGCAAACAGGCAGCGCATATTTGTGCCTTGATCTGTGGGCATGAAGCCAAGATTTTTAAGGTTGAACGCAATGAAATTGTGATAGACCAAATCATGACTTCTGAACGGATATTCTGGAGCTGTGTGGAAAATGACATACCACCGAGTGTTGATGCCAGTGAATCAGCCGCCAAAGCCCTGCAATTACTTTACCCTCAACATATCCCTTTACAGTCCGTTGATTTCTCCACATTGGAGGGTGTTGATCAACTGTTTACAGATCTGTTGCATGAGGAAAAACAACTCACCGACCATCAAACCAAGTATGACTATCTCAAGCATCGGATTCAGGCACTCATGAAAGATGCAGAGAAAGCCATCTTTTCCAATGGTACTGTGACATGGAAAAAATCCAAAGACAGTGTGGTACTGGATCAAAAGGCATTGTTACAGGCACAGCCTGAATTACTGCAACAGTACCCACAATCCCGTCAGGGTAGCAGACGATTTAATGTTTATTCTGCAACGGCATAAACCACCTGTCTTGATCTGCTTCTACCACATCAATCTATTTTTCATTCCCTAAATTTGTAATAAGGACAATCACCATGATTAAAGGTCTCGCAATTACACCACCCGTTTTAGGACGTATCAGTATTGGCAAAATTGTCGAAAAGAATGGCAAACGACTCCCTGAAAAAGATGACCAGTTTACCATTACCAGCCAAATCCAAAACAAGGATGGATGGGTGAAACATCCACTGGATGAGCAACTACGTGCCAAAGCACCTAATCAAAACCAAAAGCTGAGAAGCATTCCAGTTCGTATGATTTTTAATGATCCTGAGTTGAACCTACGGGCAGAGTACAGCTTATTTGACCGACAAACAGGGCGTTTAATCTGCTCAGGCAATGGAGAAACTTGTCAGCGACTCGGACAAAACGGTATTGAACAACATCCATGTCCATCACCTGATTTATGTCCATTGGCGCAAGGTGGACTGTGTAAACCCTACGGACGGCTGTATGTGAATCTAGATGAATCGGATGAGTTTGGCACATTCATCTTTAGAACCACAGGCTTTAATAGCATTCGTACCTTGGCAGCACGGCTTCGTTACTATCATGCGGCATCGGGTGACTTGCTTTCATGTTTACCATTGCAACTAACGCTAAGAGGAAAGAGTACCACTCAAAGCTACCGTACCCCGATCTATTACGTGGATTTAACTTTACGTGATGGTGTGAATTTGCAGGAGGCAATTACGTCAGCCAAACAGATCGATGAACAGAGCAAGGCAGCAGGGTTTTATCAGGAGGCTTTGGATCATGTGGCACGACAAGGTTATGGCAATGCCAGCTTTGAGGTGGGAGGTGAGGAGGGGCTGGATATTGTTGAGGAGTTTTATAATTCAAATGAGAAAGAGGAGCCTCACCAATGTGGTGCTTTATTGGGTGTAACGACAATGGGACAAGAGTTAGCTCGTAGTGTTAAAGCACTAAATTAATAGCTAAGGGAACTTTTAGGTTCCCTTAGCAACTAGCTCAAGCTAAATTTTTTAATACGCCACATTTATCAGCAGTACATAAACCGTCACAGGTTTTCCGAATTTCTAACAACTGCTCGATGAGTTTCTGTTGGTTTTTAATACTATCTTGTACATCTCTAATATGAGAATCAATAAGTTCGTTTACTTCAGAACAATTTTGGGCAGGCGTATCTTTATAAGTTAATAATTTCTTGATTTCACTAAGATTCATGTTCAATGTTCGACAATTGACAATAAATTTTAATCTATCAATATAGTTTTCAGAATACAGTCGATAGTTACCCTGATTTCTTTCGGGTGGTGGGATTAAACCTTCTTTTTCATAGAACCTGATTGTTAATACTGAACAAGAGGTTTTCTCAGATAACTCACCTATTTTTAAGAACATGGTAATCAACAAAAACTAGCTTGACTCTATAGTAGCTATAGGGATTTTAATATGCAATAAGTAAAGATATGACTATAGGCACATCAATGAGTGGTTGCGGTTGTAATAAAGAAAGTTCTTGCGACGATACCAAGCAAAAACAAAATGAATCAGAAACAGATTCTTGTAAAGGTAAAGATTCAGCTACTGAAGTAAGTAAAAGCTCTTGTTGTGGTAATGAGTTACAGCAAGGAGCTAACTCTGATGAAAAAGATACTTGCGGTAGTAACCAGCCGTGTTCTACGCAGTCGAATTCATGTTGTGGTTCGGATTCGATAACTTCACCTGAAACGATTCGGGGGAGTGAAGATACAGCGACTTTCATCAGTGACTATAACATCCCGAAAATGGATTGCTCCGCAGAGGAACAAATGGTTCGGATGACTTTATCTTCATTAGTA
>NZ_JAMFKZ010000050.1:0-10205 GCF_023488045.1 Acinetobacter sp. ANC5681 | reverse complement strand
ATCAAACCAAATGGCAATATTTCCGCGACTCATGAGTGCTCGGTTATATGCGGGCCAATTGGTTGTGCGGTAGATTTTGTGTGTAGGCTTCTTCATTTGAAAATTATATCGCTGAAAAACCCTTTACAGATAGGTTTGTGCAACAAAGCCGAAACACTACCTAAATTTTTTAAGGTTTATAAAAAATATTGCTTTTTTTATACTATGGGGTAGTATAGTATTAATTCTAGCAAATAAGGAGGTCTGATGCCTAATCAGGTTGAAGACAAAAAAAAGATTCTTCTACGCGTCAGAAAGATCAAAGGTCAGACGCAAGCGATTGAAAAAGCGTTAGAAGACAATGTTGAATGTGTTGCAATTCTGCAACAAATTTGTTCTGTGCGTGGTGCTATTAATGGTTTGATGAATGAAATGTTGGAGGTTCATTTAAAGGACACATTAGTATCAGGTGAAACCACAGAACAACAACGAAAAGAAGAATTGGCTGAAATCGCCAAGATTCTAAAATCATATTTAAAATAGATCTGTATAAGGAATTATTCCATGAAGTCACGTGCTGCCGTTGCGTTTGGTCCTGGTCAACCTCTTCAAATTGTTGAAGTTGATGTTGCACCACCGAAGAAAGGTGAAGTATTAATCAAGATCTCCCATACCGGTGTGTGTCATACAGACGCATTTACTTTATCTGGCGATGATCCTGAAGGTGTTTTTCCGGCTATTCTCGGGCATGAAGGTGCTGGTGTCGTAGTTGAGGTTGGTGAAGGCGTGACTAGCGTCAAACCAGGTGATCATGTTATTCCACTTTACACTGCTGAATGTGGCGAGTGCTTATTCTGTAAATCTGGAAAATCGAACTTGTGTATTTCCGTTCGCGAAACTCAAGGTAGAGGCGTAATGCCAGATGGTACCACTCGTTTTTCCTACAATGGTCAACCGATTTACCACTATATGGGCTGCTCAACGTTCAGTGAATACACGGTAGTGGCAGAAGTATCATTGGCTAAAATCAATCCTGAAGCCAATCACGAACATGTTTGCTTATTGGGTTGTGGTGTAACCACGGGTATCGGTGCAGTACACAACACGGCTAAAGTACAAGAAGGTGATAGTGTTGCGGTCTTTGGTTTAGGTGGTATTGGTTTGGCAGTCGTACAAGCCGCACGTCAAGCTAAAGCAGGGCGTATTATTGTGGTTGACATGAATCCAGATAAATTTGCGCTGGCAAAAGAGTTTGGTGCAACGGACTTCTTGAACCCTAAAGATTACGATAAACCAATCCAGCAAGTCATTGTCGAAATGACTGGCTGGGGTGTAGATCATTCATTTGAATGTATTGGCAACGTGAATGTAATGCGTGCAGCCCTTGAAAGTGCACACCGTGGCTGGGGACAATCCGTAATTATTGGTGTAGCTGGCGCAGGTCAGGAAATCTCTACCCGTCCATTCCAGCTTGTTACTGGTCGTAAATGGCTAGGTTCTGCCTTTGGTGGCGTAAAAGGTCGTACGCAACTTCCAGGAATGGTTGAAGATGCCATGAAAGGTAAAATTCAATTAGAACCATTTGTGACGCATACGATGGGCTTGGATCAGATCAATGAAGCCTTTGATCTAATGCATGAAGGTAAGTCAATTCGTACTGTAATTCATTACGAATAATTCCGTCAGACCTTATAGTTCTCCATGCATGTGCATCATGAATGACATGCATGGAATCCTCTAAAACGGCACATTATCTGTAAAACCGATCTATCTGTGTAGGCATCGTGTATAGGTTCAATAAACCTGCCTACATTTTAAATCTTTATCACTATTCTCTGTGGAGAATGTCAGACTCTTTGTTTACTCGATTTCTCATGAAGTCTTGCTCAACATAGGTAATTGATTATGGAAATAATTGAGAAACATGCTTCTTTTGGTGGATCGCAAGAAGTGTATCGCCATCAGTCAATAGCATTAAATTGTTCAATGAAATTCTCAATATATCTGCCACCTCATGACAAAGATGAGCGGTTGCCAGTTTTATATTGGTTATCAGGACTGACTTGCAACGAACAGAACTTTATTACTAAAGCCGGAGCACAAAAGTATGCGGCTGAACATAAAGTCATTATTGTTGCACCAGATACCAGCCCACGTGGAGAGGATGTACCAGATCATGAAGATTATGATTTAGGCCAAGGCGCAGGATTCTATGTAAATGCAACACAAGCACCCTGGTCACAGCATTTCAAAATGTATGATTATATTGTGGAAGAACTCAGAAATCTGATTGATCTGAATTTTCCGACCAATCAAGTCCAAAGTATTATGGGTCATAGCATGGGTGGTCATGGTGCATTAGTCATTGGGTTAAAAAATCCTGAGCTGTATAAAAGTATTTCTGCTTTTGCACCGATTGTTGCACCTAGCCAAGTACCTTGGGGGAAAAAGGCTTTCACACACTACCTAGGTGAAACCGAAACTTTATGGAAAAGCTATGATGCGATTGAATTAATCAAAAACGCTGAAGTTCATTTACCTATTTTAGTCGATCAGGGAACAGCTGATGATTTTCTTGAAGAACAGTTAAGGCCTAAGCTTCTTAGTGATATTTGTTTGGAACAAGAATATCCTCTTACACTTAACCTAAGAGAAGGCTATGACCATAGCTATTACTTCATTGCGAGCTTTATAGAGAAACATATAGAGTTTCACAGCAAATTCCTAGCTAAATAACTTTCATAGTTATAAGGATGTACAATGTTGTTCTTGAATGCTTCTTGAGCAATATTTTTTGATTCAAATGTTAATGATATTAACTTGAATAAATTCATAGCATTATGCCGAAATAAAAACCTGGATTTTGGCTCAGCTATGGGAATTGTTTTTAACCGTTGTACAACAAAACTTTCTGACATGCATACATTAGCAATGTCAGAATCAGTTTGAATTCTAATCAATAGTGGAGTTTTAGTCATGCTTAAAACAGCTGTATATGTCCGTCTTGAAGCTAAACCAGGTAAAGAAGACGAAGTGGAAGCTTTCCTTAAAGGCGGTTTACCTATTGTAATGGAAGAACCTGCGACAGTTGCGTGGTTTGGCCTACGTCTTGGACCTACAACATTTGGTATTTTTGATGCATTTCCTGATGAGGCGGGTCGCCAAGCACATTTATCTGGCAAGGTTGCAGCTGCTTTGATGGCTCAGGCCGATGATCTATTTTCAGAGCCACCGTCTATTGAGAAAGTAGATGTTTTGGCGAGTAAACTACCAGGTTAAACTGACGCTTAAATGTATGAGGGTGCTGCCTGAAATTTTGAATGAAAGGCAGCACTTCAACCCTGTGAGGTTTGTCAGAGGCTTTTATTCAAGTTGGGCTACTTTATTTATTGGCTTAATCTCATCATTTAAATGGGTCAATATCCAAAACAGGGCAGGGTAAATAAACGAATGCAACTATTTACATGCTTTATATTGAACCAATCTATCTAATTTACTGTCGCATTTGTATATCTGCTAAACCGTGCCAATCTGCTTTTAAAATATTTAATCATTGCTATTTTGTATGAGCCATTCACTGTTTCAGCCAATGCGTTCACGACCATGTCAATAGTCATACGTGTTGATACCTTCCATCCAACAATCGCTCGTGAAAATAAATCAATAATCAAAGTGGTATAGAACAAGCCTGAATGTGTTTAACCATCACTCAAGTCGGCAAGCTAAAATAATTTTAAAAAAATAGACGACTGGTCTATTTTTATGTATAGTTAGCACATGGTGCAGTCAAAAGCCGCAGTGTTGTCCAATTTTTTAAAGTTTATTTGATGAATAACGGTGGTTTTTCAAATCAATTAGTTGATCATCCTAGGATAAAAATATGCTGAATTTTAACTTTTATAATCCGACCCGCATTATTTTTGGTGGCGATACAATAGCTAAAATCAATGACTATGTGCCTACAGATGCAAAAGTATTAATGTTGTTTGGTGGTGAAAGTGCGCGTAAGAATGGTACTTTAGCTGAGGTGCGTGAAGCATTAGGCGCAAGAGAAATTCATGAATTTGGCGGAATTGAGCCGAATCCGAGTTATGAAACCCTCATGAAAGCTGTAGAGCTGATTCGTGAACAAAAGATAGATTTCTTGATGGCTGTCGGTGGTGGATCGGTAATTGATGGTACTAAATTTATTGCAGCAGCAGTCAATTATACAGGGGATGCATGGGAAATTTTAGAAACCCATGGTACTAAAATTACTCAAGCTTTGCCTTTTGCGAGTGTACTCACCCTTCCGGCAACTGGTTCAGAAATGAATAGCGGTGGGGTAGTCACCAGAAAATCGACCCAAGCCAAATTGTCATTTAGCAGCCCCTATGTTTTTCCGCAATTTTCCGTACTGGATCCGAATAAAACTTTTAGCTTGCCGACGCGCCAGTTAGCAAATGGCGTGGTCGATGCATTTGTTCATGTCATGGAACAGTACTTAACTTACCCTGTGAATGCACAAGTACAAGATCGCTTTGCCGAAGGTCTATTGCAAACTCTGATAGAGATTGGACCGAAAATCTTGGAAGATTCAGCAGATTATGATACGCGTGCGAATTTGATGTGGGCTGCTAGCATGGCACTGAATGGGCTAATTGGAGCTGGTGTACCACAAGATTGGTCAACCCATTTGATTGGGCATGAGCTCACGGCTTTACATGGTATTGATCATGCTCGTACCTTGGCTATTGTGTTGCCGGCCAATCTACAAGTACGTCGTCAAGAGAAGCGAGAAAAATTACTACAGTATGCAGCTCGAGTCTGGCAGATTGTCGAAGGTGATGAAGAACAACGTATTGATACTGCTATTGCTCGTACTCGAGCCTTCTTTGAGCAACTTGGATTGCCGACCCGTCTTAGCGATTATGGACTGGGGGAGACAGATATTGAGATCATCATTACGCAACTTAAATCGCACAATCTTACACAGCTAGGCGAACATAAAAATGTTTCATTAGAGATCAGTCGTGAAATTCTCGAGGCGAGCATCTAAATAAACGTATCTGTCATGGTCACGATACACGACAAGTGATCATGCAACAATGCTCCTCATTCCTGAAAAATATCGGAGAAATAACATGAAAATTTTAATCGTTTTAACCTCACATGATCAACTTGGTAATACCGGTAAGAAAACAGGTTTCTGGCTAGAAGAACTTGCTGCACCGTATTACACCTTTATTGACTCTGGTGCTGAAGTTACGCTGGCATCGCCTCAAGGTGGGCAGCCACCACTAGATCCGAAAAGTAATTTAGCAGAGGCACAAACTGAAACCACTCATCGTTTTGAAGCTGATCCAACTGCAATGCAAGCATTGGCACAGACGCATAAACTTAGCGAAATCTCTGTAGCTGATTATGATGCAGTGTTTTATCCAGGCGGGCATGGCCCATTGTGGGATTTAGCAGAAGATCCGATTTCAATTTCTCTGATTGAACAGGCGATTCAGTCTGGCAAACCTGTTGCAGCAGTCTGTCATGCTCCAGGTGTTCTTCGTCATGTGAAAGCGAGTAACGGAGCGCCTTTAGTGAGCGGTAAATCTGTGACGGGTTTTACTAATACTGAAGAAGAGGCGGTAGGTTTGACTGAAATTGTACCATTTTTAGTTGAAGACATGCTTAAAGAAAACGGTGGTCATTATTCTAAAGTAGATGATTGGCAAGTACATGTTCAAGTAGATGGCTTGCTGGTTACTGGACAAAATCCAGCTTCTTCTGCTGCAACTGCCTCAGCATTACTTCAATTGTTGAAATAAAGAGTAGCGAGTGCCTGTTGTGGTGCTTAGTAGTGAATAAACTTCTGACTCTGAGCAACTGGCTCAATAAGCAAAATAACCCTCACTTAATGGTGAGGGGCCTGAGTGAATAGCTTTCCTTCCTTTATTTTTCTATATACAGGAAGGATGGGTATTTAATGTAGATCAATTAAGTCATGATGACTTGGATACAGTGAAATGAAAGACAGTAAACTTTTTCAAAACTTAAGCTTAGGCCCTTATGTTTTGCAAAACCGTATTGTATTGCCACCATTAACGCGGTCGCGCAGTACGCAGCCAGGGAATATTCCAAATGAACTGATGGCAACCTATTATCAACAGCGTGCCGGGGCAGGATTTATGGTCACCGAAGGTACGCAAATCGAGCCACGTGGTCAAGGCTATGCTTGGACTCCCGGTATTTACAGCCCTGAACAGATTGCTGGATGGCGTAAAGTGACGGAAGCAGTGCATGCTAAAGGAGGCATTATTTTTGCACAACTTTGGCATGTTGGGCGTGTTTCACATACATCTTTGCAACCCGATCATGCATCACCGGTCGCGCCTTCGGCTATTAAGGCTGATAGTAATGTTAAAGTCTTTATTGAGACCGGGCCCAATGCAGGGGCCTTGGCTGATCCTTCAATGCCACGTGCTTTAAGCAATGCAGAAGTTAAAGAATTAGTGCAACTCTATGCTCAAGCAGCACGCAATGCCTTGGCTGCTGGTTTTGATGGGGTTGAAATTCATTGTGCAAATGGTTATTTGGTGAATCAATTTATCTCTGCACATAGTAACCACCGTGATGATGAATATGGTGGATCACTAAATAATCGTTTGCGTTTTTTACGTGAAGTAGTAGAGGCAGTTGCTGAAGTGGTTGGTGCAGATCGTTTAGGAGTGCGTTTTGCCCCGCTATTTGAAAGTACAGAGGAAGATCGTGTTTACATAGGGTTGGTTGAAGATGATCCACATGTGACTTATATTGAAGCCATAAAAATACTTGAAGAAGTTGGGATTGCCTATTTATCTATTGCAGAAGCTGATTGGGATAATGCACCAGAACTTCCTCATGATTTTCGTAAAGATGTCAGAGACACTTTCACTGGTCGGATTATATATGCAGGTCGATATACGGCAGAAAGAGGTACTCGAATTTTAGAGGCAGGTCTGGCCGATTTAATTGCATTTGGACGCCCATTTATTGCGAATCCAGATTTACCCGATCGCATCGCCAATGACTGGCCATTGAATGCAGTAGATGCAAGCACTATGTATGGTGGGACGGAAAAAGGCTATATTGATTATCCAGCTTACGCAGATTAATATTGACTTAATGAATTATTTTGCCAACCTTTGTGGTTGGCATAATAACGACTTGGGATTGCTGTTGCCAGCACAAATTCTTCTTAAAACAAGTTCTTAAAATTTTTTATCTGGGTAATGAGCCAACCTGCCAATGGGAAAGAAATCAGTTGCGTTACTGGCACTAATACTATGACTTCAATCAACACCATCATCGGGAAACTTTGATGCTCAGTAATTGGCTTTAATAAAGTGAGTACCAGTAATAGTGTGGGATATAAGCCTAAATATCCGACTAAAATACGAGTCATGAGGACTTTAGGAGGAGAATTCATTGTGCGCTATACTCATGGATTGTAAATTGATCTAATAGCAACACATTAATAAATAATCATTGGATTGCTATCATGAATGATTAATTTTGTAGTTGATATTCAATTCAATTTTTATGAATCTTCACTTTTTAAAAGAAATTTAGTTGCTCTCAGAGCTTGATGTAATGGTGTTTTATCTTTTTGCAACTTACTCAGTAATGCTGCACCTAACCACATTTGGTAAAGTACTTGTGCCAACGTCGAGGCCTCAGTATCTGCTTGGATAGACTGATCCTGTTTACCCAAATCAATTAAACCAGCAATACGTTGGATTACATCATCAACGCCAGCGGACATAATCGAGCGCATATCTTCAGATAGATCGGCAACTTCTGCGGCAAGTTTCACAATTAAACAGCTATCCGCCCAACCACACTGTGTTTCAGGATCTTCTATCCATAAATTAAAATACTCAATCAGCTTTTGATAAGGGGATTTATCACTACGCCATACATC
This sequence comes from Acinetobacter sp. ANC5681, assembly GCF_023488045.1. Classification (NCBI taxonomy): domain Bacteria; kingdom Pseudomonadati; phylum Pseudomonadota; class Gammaproteobacteria; order Moraxellales; family Moraxellaceae; genus Acinetobacter; species Acinetobacter sp. ANC5681. Next base: position 2,290 of record NZ_JAMFKZ010000050.1, on the reverse strand, counting down.
ATTTAAACGGACTTGGTAATTGTCTACATAATGCTGTACCAATTCACATCCGAAAGCTTCCTTAGATTGGAAATAATGATAAAACGAGCCTTTAGGGATTTCACAGCTCTGTAAAATTTCCTGTAATCCTACGCCAGTAAAACCTTTATGCAAAATCAGGTCTGAACTGGTGTTAAGAATGTGTAAGCGCTTCGCTTCAGACTTTTTAATAGGAGTAGGCTTCATATTAATTATTTACTCTATTATAAAAAATAGACCAGTCGTATTGTTTTTTATTATAACTCATCTACAATGGATGTAAAGAAATTTTAATCATAATTTTTGATTGTGAATAGAAATACTTCTAAATAAAACATGGAGTTATATGTGTGAAAACAGTTATTAATCAACGCATCATTTTAGCTAAACGGCCAGTGGGTGAGCCAAAACACAGCGATTTTCGTATTGAACAAGTTGAGCTCAATGAACTTAAACAAGGCGAGATATTGTTAAAAACCATTTACTTGTCACTCGATCCTTATATGCGTGGTCGCATGAGTGATGCTCCTTCATATGCAGCACCGGTTGAAATTGGCGAAGTGATGGTCGGTGGAACAGTCAGTCAAGTGGTGGCCTCTAAAAACCCAAAATTTAAAGAAGGCGAGTGGGTTCTTTCCGGAAATGGCTGGCAGGGCTACGCAATTTCTAATGGGACTGCATGTCAAAGCTTAGGTATGCAACCTGAACATCCATCTTGGGCATTGGGTATTTTGGGAATGCCAGGATTTACTGCTTATATGGGGCTGTTGGACATTGGTCAGCCTAAAGCCGGTGAAACTTTAGTCGTTGCAGCTGCAACGGGACCTGTGGGTGCTACGGTTGGACAGATTGGCAAAATTAAAGGTTGTCGCGTGGTTGGGGTCGCAGGTGGGCCTGAAAAATGCCGTTATGCAGTAGAAGAACACGGCTTCGATGCTTGTATCAATCATCATGATGAAAATTTTGCAGAACAATTACAACAAGCAGCTCCCAACGGTATTGATATTTATTATGAGAATGTGGGGGGTAAAGTGTTTGATGCGGTATGGCCATTGCTTAACTCTGCGGCACGTGTACCGGTGTGTGGTGTGGTTTCCCAGTATAACGCTACCGAGCAAGCACAAGGCCCAGACCGTTTACCGGGCTTTATTTCCACCCTTTTAAAAAAGCGCATTCGCATGCAAGGCTTTATTATTTTTGATGATTATGGCAGTCAGTATCCGGAATTCTATCAGCAAATGTCTGAATGGTTGAAAGACGGAAAAATCAAATATAAAGAGCATATGGTGCAAGGTTTAGATAACACGATCAATGCTTTCAATGGTATGTTGAAAGGCGAAAACTTTGGCAAAGTGGTTGTAAAAATTTAAAAAAATAGGAATTATCATGATCACACTACATCATTTAGATCAATCACGTTCTTTTCGCATTTTGTGGTTACTTGAAGAAATCAAGCAGCCCTATGAGCTGAAACGCTATTATCGTGACTCAAGCACGCATTTGGCCCCTGAATCTTTAAAAACCATCCATCCTTTAGGGAAATCTCCAGTATTGGAATGGGATGGCAAAGTTATTGCAGAGTCAGGCGCAATCGTTGAATTATTAATTCAGAAACTTGCGCCGTATTTAGCACCAGATATGGATGAACCTACCTATGTCGATTATCTACAGTGGATTCATTTCTCAGAAAGCTCTGCCATGCTGCCATTTTTGTTAAAAACGTTTAATGCGATTGAAACCAAGCAGGGTACGAAGTTGGTATTTCTAGAAAATTATACTCAAGTTGAGTTCAATAAAGTATTTAGTTATTTAAATGAATATTTAAAAGATAAAGAATTTCTAGTGGCAGACCGTTTAACCGGTGCTGACTTTATGATGGGCTTTGGACTACATGCTTTAGTTTATCATATGGGACAAGGTGAAAATTATCCGCATATCCAACGTTATGTAGCAGGTTTAAGCCAACTACCTAGCTGGCAAGCTGCAGTACAAATTGAACAAAATGGTGTGAAAAGTCAAAAATAGCAAGATTGTTTTTTTTAAGGCAATTGAGAAAAAGAATCATGATTGACAAGTACATCTGGTTATAAAATAAGCTGACACTTATTTTAAGTAAACGCCTAATGAATTTCATCGGGCGTTCTCTGTTTTAAAGATAAGGAATTACCATTATTTAAGACAAGTTTCGCCTGATGTGTGCTGAATTAGCAGGAGACTTTCACTTGGGAGATTCTAGGCAGCTAACCGATAAAAGTCTTCTGCCATTTGATTT
>NZ_JAMFKZ010000049.1:0-11058 GCF_023488045.1 Acinetobacter sp. ANC5681 | reverse complement strand
CTCAGTGCAAGGAGTTTTGATAGCCAAGTGAATGAGATCCATGCACGTGTAGCAGTCCTTAACAGATTTACGGAATTAGGTCGCCCACTTACCCAAGTTACGCCTTAAATTTGGCTCAATTAGGGGCGCTTTGCATTTCAAATCTTTGTGCAACAAAGCCAGCCCAAAGTAGAAATGTCCGGTTTCTCCAAAGTAAAAATGTCCGCTTTTAGAATATGCGCTTTTGCAATTTTCTTAGCGGACGGTTTGATATGTTGGTGTCTATGTCGGATAACCGCCATTATATTTAATAAAAGTATAAGATCAGGGAAAGTTACAGTTTTTATTTAAAATTGAAATATCCATTAGACTTATGAATATTTATAAAAGGTATATAATGAGTATTATTAACCCTCAAGAAACCTCTATGAAAGGTTTACAGTCAATCATTCTTTATGATTCTTTTCTTTCATCTAAACTATTCCGAGTTGATATTAGTGGTGGTCATACAAACATTACCGGTATCAACGGTGCAGGGAAAACCTCATTCCTGAACCTGATTCCTATTTTCTTTGGTGCCTCACCAAATGGGTTAATAGAGAAAGCTGCAAACAAGAAAAATTTCGTAGACTACTATTTGCCGAGCAGTCGAAGCATGGTGATTTTTGAATACCTTGCTCACTCAGGTACAAAGTGTGTGGTGCTGTATCGCAATAATAATCAGGGCAAGCACAACTACCGATTTGTTGATGGATGCGCGGAAGATACGCTATTAAGTGAGAGCAGTCTGGAAATCTTGGGTCTTTCTCAGAATGTGAAAGACGTATTTGATCAGGTTTATAAATCTGGCGTTGATGTGAGCCGTCAGATCGACAGCATCCCTGAATATATCTATACGCTGACTGCAGATAAATCACGACTGACAGGTGAAAGAAACCTTCGTGATTTATGCAACCGCTATTCACTGTCTGGAAGCAAACAACAGCTAAAATTCCTGAGCAATCTGACCCAGGTAACGATTAACCAGAACAATGTTGTCTCAAACTTCAAAACCATGTTAATTGAAGCGTATTTGGACAACGAGAAAATCAAAACAAAACCAACCTCTACCGCAGATTGGTTAGCAACCATCAATGATGTGAAAGCCCTACAAAGCCTTCAATCGGAAAAGCAGAAGATTATCTCTGGCATTCAGTTAAAGAATGCGGTCTTAGCCTCCTTTAATGCGCTTCATGCACACCTGTTGGTACTCCGGGACCATGTGGTGAACTACGAGCAGCAGATCAGTTCGATAGAGCATGAAATCTATGCGGTAAAGAACAAAGGGAATGAGACAGTCCGTAACCTGAATAACCAGATTGTACAAGTCAAAGAGCTGATTGCAGTAAAAGAAAAGTCTGCAGGTAACTTTAAACAGGCAATTCATAATATTGAAGTTGCGGAAAGACGTTATCAAGACATGAATATTTCCGTCATGGAACAGGAATATAAGAAACGTGCGCACTACTTCAACGAGATTGAAGAAGCGAAGAAATACAAACAGTTTTTGACTGAAAGCTACGAAAATATCAACCGCGAGTACGACAAGCATTCAGCAGATTTGCTTCGTGAAAAAATGGCATCCAGTGAAGCCCTTAATGCTGAATCTAACGAGGTTCAGGAGGCAATCAACCAGTTGCGAAACCGCTTTGATCTCAAGGTGAAAGAGCTTGAGCGCAAACAGGCTGAACAGCTCCAAATTCTTGATCAAGAAATTTCCAGTGAACGTCAAAGGCTTCTGGATATCCAGTCAGCAGCTATGGAGCGCATGCACCAATCAACACTGTTTACGGATGAAGAAAACCTACAGCTACAGCGCCTCAAGTTGGCTTATGAAGTCAAAGAGAATACCTTGTCTGCAAAGTCTGACGAATTGAAAGCGGCTCAAAACAAGCTTAAACAACTTAATTTTGATCAAAACAAGGCGCAGTATGATCTTAATGGATTAAAAGCCAAGCTTGAGAAAGCCAAGCAGTCAGAAGAGAATCTGCGTACAACCCTGTTCCAGAAAGACACCTTGCTACGGTTCCTGAATGATGCACCGAATGAAGATGTGGACTGGCGTACTACCATTGCGAAGGTCATCAATCCTGAGCTTTTCTTCAAAACCAACCTGAACCCTGTCTGGCAAACTGGCGTGAATGCCAATGCCCTAAGCCTCTATGGTCTTGAAATAGACCTGAACAAGTTGGAGATTCCAGGGGAAGCCGACAGTCTTGAGCAACTACAAATACGTCTGAAAGATGCCGAGATTTACACGGCTTCTTTGGTTGAGCAGTACGACAAGCAATCGCATCTGGCTCAGTCCATCCATAGAGAGATCAACGAGACCAATATTGCAGTTGTTAAACTCGAAAATGAGTTAAATACCCTGCAAAACGAGAAGCAGCAAGCCCGACAGGTTTATGACCAGACTGAGAAAGAGCTGAAAGCGAAGAAGGCAGAAGCTACACGTATTGAGCAAGAAGCTGTAAATAGAGCGAAATACGAGCTGCAAACTTTCAACAATCAGATTGAGCCGAAGAAACGTGGTGAGCTTCGATCAGCCAACATGCTTGAAAAAAATGGCTTAAAGGAGAGCTATGATGCGTCCTATGCAGACTTGCGTATCAAGCTTGATCTGATTGCCACAAAGGAAAAGCAGCTAGAGAGCAGCTATCAAGCCAAGATGGATGATTTGACCAACCTGTATCACAGCAAACTGCGTGAGCAAGGCGTGGATGAAAATATCCTGAAACAGGCAGAAATGAAGATCAAGGCTGCGATTGCACAGCACACCAAAGTCAAAGGCTATGAAAGCATTTTGGCTGAGTACGATATGTGGAAGAAAAACCACTATCAGTACAAGCAGAACCATATCGAGGACATGAACCAAGCTCTGAAACTTGTATCTGAATACAGCCACAATCTTTCCAAACTGGAAAGTGAGCTTGAACAAGTCCGAACCTCCCTTCGTACAAGAGTGGACAATCTTGAAGCGAGTGCACAAGATTTCAGGGAGAAAATCAAAAAGCTGGATAAACAGGGGCGTGAAATCGAAAACCTGTTCGATGACGATATCCTATTGGTAGAGGTAGATCGACCTGAGTTTTTAAGCTTCGACAGCTTCTCTCGTGATCTGGGTACGTTGGCTGATACACAGAAGAAACAGATTTATCAATTACGCTTGCAGACAAACGCTTCTAAGGCATTACTGCGCAAATATGAAGCCTTCTCTCTGTTCAAGCTGTTTGAGGAAAAGATGGAGAGTATGGGGACTACCAGTGAAACCATGAACACCATTAACTCCATGTCTACCATCGAAAGCATCATGGACTACGACTTGCCGAAAAAGCATGATGCAGTCACAAACATTTTCCGTAATAAATCGGCTCAGTTGCGTAACTATATTCAGGAAATCCTTAATCTAAATAAGCGTTTAAAGAGCGTATCTACGGAACTGTCTGGCTACCTGAACCGTAGCAACAAGTTCAAGGCATTCACTGACTTCTCAATGAATCTGGAAAGTGTGCTGAATGACAAGAACACCCTAGATCAGCTCAATCAGTTTGTTTTGCAGTGTGAGGACTATCAATCCTTTGAAAACATGCAAAGCAGCTCCATTCCGATCGAGGATTTCATTCGTTGCTGTGAATACACCTTAAAGGCAATTGAAAGCACCAAAGGACATACTGATGATATCCGCTCTATGGTACGTCTGAAAATGAGCGTGATGAACAATGGTCGTCTTGCCGAGCTGCGTACTGACAACGACTTTACCAGTGCAGGGAGTACAGGAACGTCACGTATTCTGGTGCTGATCATGTTCCTCGCATTGTCACGGAAGTTATGCCCTGATAACTCGACCTACATCCATATCCCACTTGACGAGATTGGCAACTTTGATGCGATCAACACCAATTTGCTGTTCGACATGATGGACCATAACAAAATCTATCTGGTCTGTGCTCAACCGGAAAACTCAACCTCTAACCACAAGTTTAAGAATCTCTACATTGTTGGAGCCAATGGTGTCAGCACTGTTGTTCCACTGGAAATCGAAGGCGATAACCCATTGCTTGCAGCAGAACCAGTCTAATAGGGAAAAAGTGGAGAATTTTAAATGGCTGATAAACGATTAACAAAAGTAGCGACCAAATTATTAGAAGGTTATCTAATTGACCAGTGGAGTGATTTTGAGAACTTTGAGTTTTTGAATGATGTCGAATTTTTAGATCAACTAAACAACCATATTAGTTTTCTAGGCAAAAAGTGTATTCAGACACCGTGCGGTGGTGGGTATTTCCTGATTTACCTTGATATTGAAAGTGACCCTGAGATCAAAAAGGTCATCACCAAACAGTTTGAGGAAAACGTCAGCAAAATGGAGCCACTTGTGGACTGGCTGCGACTGTTCAGAAAGGCAGGGGGGCGCAATGAACCTCTGATTGGAGGCGACAGAATTACGTCTGGTGAAATCCTGGTTGAAGTGGAGAAGTCCAAGCATGTCCAAAAAGGGCTAAAAGAACTCTCTGCAAAGTTGGGTAAGACAGCAAGCACAGTGAAAGACCAGATCAACGGTGTTATTCAGTTTTTGGTACAGCGCGAATATTTAGTGCCGGTTGGGGTTGTGGGTACTGAGTTTTTGGCAACTTCACGTTGGTCGATTTTCTACGATGAAGCTGAGTACCTTGCCGAACACAATGCGATTGATATCACTCAAACAGATGATGTGGAGCAGGGCGAGTTACTATGATCGACTTCGTGAATCCGGCTGAACGTGGGGCGAAGGTTTTCTCTGCAAACATTGATGCTATTGCCGAAGCAATCATGTTTACCAGTTCGTCTATTCAGGTCAATGAATCAAACAAATCCTTGATTGATAATTTGCTGTCTTGCGATCTTGGGTATCTGGATGCAGAAAAAAACACGCTGCATCTAAGAAACTTCGTCATTGAGTTTGTGAATTTCTATAAAAACAGAAAGAAACGCAACATTTCCGCACCCGACATTAGCGGTCTGATTGATCGTATCAAAACGGTGAGTACCGACTATGCCTTGTCAAAAGTCGAGGACCCGGAAAGTGCCGAAGTATTAAAGGTTGAAGCAAGTGACCTGATTATTGAGCTTTCAAACAATATCAGCGAGAACATGACCAATTTTGCCGATCAGTGCTTTGAGTATCTGTCGCTGTTCAACAACTACGACATGAAAATGCGTAAGGCTGAACAAAGCTTAAAGACTGCCAAAATGCTAATTACGGCACTGGAAATCCTTTCACCAAATACGATGGATGAATTGGCGGTAGGTGATGCAGACTTGCAGAGAGTGATCTCCAAACGTCTCAAGCCAAGCGTGTTTGAAGCCATTGAAGAAATGAACCACAGCCATCACCGACTGGACAAGCAACTCTTTGAATGGAAAAAGGACATAAAAACCCAGGAGCGAATCAATCTGATTGATGCGCTGCACCGTCATTTTGCCAACAACCGGACGCTGAATGCCGATATTGATTTCAACAAGGCACCTGATAGCTTCCGTCGTGTACCACTTATCAAGCTGAAAGCTCGTGCCGATATCTACCTTGAGGATTTTGAGAACACTTTATCTGCGGTAGCTCAGACAGCCAATCAGAAGCGTGTTAAAAAAGATGGTCCAGTTGTTGAAAAAAAACGCCCACCGGTAGAGAAGGCAACGCATACGATAGTGAAGGCAGTCTCACCTCTGGATAAAGCTGCATTTTTCTTCTTTGACGCTTTTGGCAGTCAGGCAATCAATGAAATATCAGCAAAGAACGCCTACATACGCCTAGAGCCTGGATGCAAATTTGAATACTGGATTAGTCGCCTCCTGTATGAGTTTGAACTCAACCACTCAAACCATCTTGAGTTGCAGTTAGTGGGTGAAACGGATGCTAAATATAATGGCAACTACTACATTTCAGATATCGTGTTTCGTCGCAAAGACAGCAACGGAAAGGTGATGCAATGCGCTTAGGGCAAAGAGAACTCTCAATCATTCAGACGGTTTTACAGCTTAAAACCAGAGTGGTGAAGCTTAACAAGACATGGACAATGCTGAACAAAGACATGCAGATCGGTAGCATCATCAAACGTGAGCTGCATCTAAGTGAATCAGATCTTGATGTGCTTCGGGTTCTGTACGGAAAGCATGTAAAAACGGAGCCAGAGGTAACGTATGACTCCAATGCAGACCGAATATCGCTTGCTGATCATCGTATAGATGAAAAGTCTGGCAATGCCAGCGTTTTCGGTGAGCAGCTTTGGTTTGCTGCGATCAATGCACAACTACCGTTAAAGTCCGGTGAGATGCACATTGCACATCCTGGCGTGACAACAGCCGTGTCCTTAGAGCATCTTGCAGTAGAAAAAATCAGGAAGCTGATCATTATTGAGAATGGCACTATGCTTGTACGGATTTCGGACTGGTATCAGCAAGTTCCACTCGAATGGCAAGACAGCCTATTCCTTTACAGGGGGCATGGTAAGAACTGCCGGTCAGTCAATCAGTTGCTTGAAGTTCTGCCAGAAGAATGTCCGGTAGCGGTGTATACCGATTTCGACCTGTATGGGTTGAATATCGCCAATAATTTCAACCTGATCAGACCAGTCTCTGTGATGGTTCCCCAATGTTGGCAAAGCATTAAAGAACAACACCCTGATAACAACTTCTATAAGTATGTAGACCAGTCAGAGTACATTTCGGATTTGTCGGAAACCGAAGGCATGTCGGAGCCGATGAAAGCGATCTTGAAGCATGTGAACTTCAATAAAGTTGCAGTTATGCAAGAGAACGTGAACCGGCTTGGTCCATTGGTGTGTATAGCAATTTAAGGGCACTGTTGCAAAAGTTCAAGGTGTTACTTTAGACTATGGTCTATTAATACATTTATTATTAGATCACTCTGCTACAAAATTTTAGTTAGACCACCTAAGCAATTTAAGTTCAATAAGTTTAATAAGTTTAATAAGTTTAATAAGTTTAATAAGTTTAATAAGTTTAATAAGTTTAACTGCTATAAAGTGGTATTGTTCACTAGTACACTCATTTATGAAGGATTAAAGGTAACCATCCGATAAAGCACCCAACACATCCCTCGCTTCAGTAGCTTTGCAGTAAGTACTAAATTCAAATCCCGTATGTAGATATATTCGCCTTTTGGATGGAGAACAAGCTCTGCACCACCAAAGCCCACATTTATTACATTGCCTTACCCTGCAACGTTTAATCCATCCATTACAGCAATACTACCCGTTCACATTACTTTATCTCGGCTGATAATCAGCGTAGTAACTTTAGCCAATCTCGCTGCAATTTCCATGTCAGGAATTTGTCCACTTATTCCAATGATGATGAGAACTGCAGCATTGACTTAGATCGCCAGTGCTCAGTACTGGCCATCATGTAGCTTTTATCGCTTTAGCGCCTTAACTTATTTAAGTGGCGTAACTCGCATAACTTATGCATCCTATTTAAGTGATGTAAGTTATAGTATTCCGTGTCAGGAATCTGTCTACTTATCAGCGTCCGCGGAACTGCAGGATTTCTGCTTTGTTGTTCGCAACGAGGGCTAATTCTGGAGTTCCGTATAAGGCATAATCAATAACGACGCCTGATGCGAACATAGCGATTGGGCTGAAACGGAAGGTATCAGGAGCAATCGCTTTGGCAGAATTCCCCAAGGTGCTCACAATAAGATTCACATTGATGAAATCTGGCTTTCTACTCAGCCCATGGATATGCGAGCAGTTACTTATACTGCTCTTTCTCATGTCCTAAAAGCCTTTGACCATGTCAAATCGCAACATTGAGGTTATCTTGTTTTGGAATAAGCGTGGTCATTGTATGAAAGTGTTGATACATGATGGACTGGGTATTCAAAGCTCTACGGTTGAAACAAGCAACATTTCACTGGACTCAAACTCATCATAGTGAAACAATTACAAGCATTGATTCAGAGTTTCGCTTGATAAAGAATTTGACAATGTGCATCAAACATCATGACATCAATTCAGTCAGCCAAGTTGAATAGCCTAGATCCGTGTCTGTGCAGAAAAGGACGCCTTCATATAAAATAACTCAAATAGATAAATTACCACCACACTGCTAGAGCCTGAGCTGAATTTAAAAATATCTATAGGGTTCACCGGGGACTTACAGTAAATTTAACTTGGATAAAAAATATCCCCCTTAAAAAAGTGGGATATTTTTAATTTATTTATTTATTTAATATTTCTTTTAATTCATCTGCACTATATGTCGATAAATTTTCTATAGCTGCTCGAACAATACTTGAACGATTTATTCTTGCATTTTGCCCTTTTACAACCAGCTCATCAATTAGTTTACTAATATCTTCATTGAGAGAAAAAGTGTAACGAATAAATTTTTTTTCACTTGATTCTAAAGCCTTTACCCTCTTTTCTGCACCAGATATAAATGCATCTAACATTTTATCTTGTTCAGTAGGTTCAGGTTTTTTGTTTAGCCCAGTTAAACCAGCCATAGTTATACTCCTAAAAACTCTCTTGCAATACTTTCAATTTCAGCTTTCGCTTTAGGATCACTATTTACTTCAAAAACCGAAAGCCCATTTTCATCTGCATCATCATAAACATTTCGATTTGTTGTTATTGAATTCAATGCATCAATACCAAATGATTTGCATGCCTCTTTTGCATCTAAAATTCTTTGAACTTGAGAAGGAAGAGTTGGACACTGAGTAATAATTGCTCTAGCTTTCAGATTTGGATTTACTGTCTTTGCTAATTTTAAAACTTGTTCCATATGATCTAAAGTTTTTAGATCTCTTCGTTTGGGTCTAAACGGCAATAACATATGTGTAGCTATAGTCATTGCTGAACGTAATGCTTCAGAATCCTGTCCACCTGCATCAATGATAATATCTTGGTATCTTTTATCTAAATCTTTTAAAACTGAACGTATATTCCCTGATGCTTGTACTGATGGAATATTATTTAATTCATCGTTTTCATCTCTTTCTTTGACCCAATCTGTTGTTGTTCCTTGAGGGTCAGCATCTAATAAGAGGACGTCTCTTTGACTTTGTTGTAAGTAAACTGCAAGATTTTGAGCTAAACAGCTTTTACCAGCACCGCCTTTTTCACCACCAACTAAGATAATCATAATTTATGTAAGTTACGTAAGTTTGTTTGTGTATAATTTAACGGTGATTTATGAAGTAATCAACTATCATGAAAAAAAAAATTAAAAAAAAGTTATCCACAAAAGAATGGTCTTTTTGAATTTATATATATTTATTTAAATTTATTATTTATATCTCTGCTCAAAGCTTGACTAGCAAAGGGATACAGGAAGTATATGTTGACAAATTCCTACCAATAAGTTGACTTTTTCCTGTTTCTGAGTTGACATATTCCTACCAATAAGTTGACTTTTTCCTGTTTCTAAGTTGACAAATTCTGTGCATAAGTTGACAAATTCTTTTATTAAAAATACTTTCATTTGTGGACGTTAAGTAGTATTGTCAATATATCTATTTATAACATTTTCCTTAATATATCTCCCTATGAGTAACATAGTATATAAAGATAATAATTTGGTTGAAGCATCGTATTCACTAAATCTATCTGAGCAAAGGCTAATATTAATTGCGATCATTGCTGCTCGAGAAATTGAGAAAGAACTTACTTCTGATACTATACTTACGATTCATGCTTCTGAATACATGAAACAGTTTAATTTAGGACGTCAAGCATCTTATGAAGCGTTACAATCTGCATGTGATAATCTTTTTGAACGGCATTTGAATTATAAAGCAGTAGATCCTATAACTGGAAAAATAGGAATATACAAAAGTAGGTGGGTTTCAAAAGTTGGTTATGTTAAGGAAGAGGGATGCGTCCAACTAATTTTTGCACCAGATATTATCCCCTTATTTGTAAAACTTGAAGAAAAGTTCACAAGATATGAACTTAAACAAATCTCACCACTTACAAGCATTTATGCTATTCGCCTGTATGAGTTACTCATACGTTGGAGATCAACTGGTAAGTTATATATTTCTATAGATGAGCTTAGATCAAAACTCGGATTGATAGAAGATGAATATAAAAAGATGGGAGACTTTAAAAAAAGGGTTCTTACCGTAGCTTTAAATCAAATTAACAAATTTACGGATATTACTGTTTCTTATATACAAAAAAAGGAGGGAAGAAATATTTCAGAATTACATTTCATGTTTGAAGAAAAAGAACAAAATAAAACGAGTACAAGTGCTCCTTTAGAGCCAACTTATAAATTGACAGCTAAGCAATGTATATTCTTTGCTAAAAAGCTATGTGATATTACTAACTATCCAAAATTTGGTAATGATTTCGCACATCGTGGAGAGACTCTAGAAGACTTTCAGGAAAGGATATCAAGTGATCTTCTTGATAGCGATAATGTTAGAAAGTATTTTTCTTATTTGTTAGAAGTTGGTTATGCTCCTAAATACAAGAAGTAACCCTTTAGTTAATTGTCACTTTAAACAAAAGACCACGCCCTCTCATACTAAGTTTTTAATTAAGATTGCTTTCATGTGATTTTAATATGAATTAGCATAAGTTACATAACTTATGCTGGTTAAGTAACCACCTATCCTGCCTTTATAATTTATTGCTGCAGTTCTCATCATCATTGGAATAAGTGGACAGATTCCTGACACGGAATACTATAACTGAGGTCACCTAAATAGGATGCATAAGTTGTGTAAGTTACGCCACTTAAATAAGTTAAGGCGCTAAAGCGATAAAAGCTACATGATGGCCAGTACTGAGCACTGGCGATCTAAGTCAATGCTGCAGTTCTCATCATCATTGGAATAAGTGGACAAATTCCTGACATGGAAATTGCAGCGAGATTGGCTAAAGTTACTGCACTGATTATCAGTCGAGATGTCGTTATTGATTATGCCTTATACGGAACTCCAGAGTTAGCCCTCGTTGCGAACAACAAAGCAGAAATCCTGCAGTTCCGCGGACGCTGATAAGTAGACAGATTCCTGACACGGAATAC
>NZ_JAMFKZ010000048.1:0-11325 GCF_023488045.1 Acinetobacter sp. ANC5681 | reverse complement strand
ATCGCAGCAGTTAAAGTTGTTTTACCATGGTCAACGTGACCAATTGTACCCACGTTTACGTGTGGTTTATTACGTTCAAACTTGGCTTTAGCCATGATGATCTTCCTTTATAAACTGCTCATGAGGGTCGCCCATGAGCACTTGGTTTTTTAACTAAATTTTAGTTGGGTAATATAGTAATCGAAAGATTACTCGTCGTCACCTTTTTTACCGCCAGCTTGGAACTTAGCGATGATGCCTTCAGCCACGTTACGTGGAGTTTCAGCATATTTAGCAAATTCCATAGAGTATGTCGCACGACCTTGAGACATAGAACGCATTTGAGTCGCGTAACCAAACATCTCAGCCAATGGAACTTCTGCTTTAATTGCTTTTGTTCCACCAGGAAGATCGTCCATACCTTGAACCATACCACGACGACGGTTTAAGTCACCCATGATATCGCCCATGTAGTCTTCTGGAGTTTCTACTTCAACTTTCATGATAGGTTCAAGAAGAATTGGATCTGCTTTCATGAAACCATCACGGAACGCATAAGAACCAGCCATTTTGAAGGACAATTCATCAGAGTCGACATCGTGGTAAGAACCGTCAAAAAGAACAGCTTTAACGCCTACAACTGGGTAACCAGCCAAGACACCATTCTTCATACGCTCTTGAATACCTTTATCAACTGCACCGAAGAATTCTTTTGGTACTACACCACCAACAACTTCTTCAGCGAATTCGTATTCTTTACCAGCAGCTTCAACATCAAGTGGCTCTAAACGAACATATACATGACCGAATTTACCTTTACCACCTGTTTGACGTACGAATTTACCTTCTTGCTCAACAGTTTTCTTAATCGTTTCACGATAAGCAACCATTGGTTTACCGATATTCGCTTCAACACCGAACTCACGTTTCATACGGTCAACGATGATGTCAAGGTGAAGCTCACCCATACCAGCAATAATTGTTTGACCAGATTCTTCGTCAGTACGTACACGGAACGATGGATCTTCTTTCGCCAAACGACCTAAAGCAATTGACATTTTTTCTTGGTCAGCTTTAGTTTTTGGTTCAACAGCCAATGAAATTACTGGCTCAGGGAATTCCATACGCTCAAGTGTAATGATGTTTTTCTCATCACATAATGTATCACCAGTTGTAACGTCTTTAAGACCTACACACGCTGCGATATCACCTGCACGGATTTCATCAAGATCTTGACGCTCATTCGCATGCATTTGCACGATACGACCGATACGTTCACGCTTAGACTTAACTGGGTTATATACTGGGTCACCTTGTTTAAGAACACCAGAATAAACACGTACGAAAGTTAAGTTACCTACGAATTTGTCGTTCATGATTTTGAACGCAAGCGCAGAGAACGGAGCTTCGTCAGATGCTTCACGAGATGCTTTAGTTTCAGCTTTATCGTCAAGGATACCTTCGATCGCTTTAACTTCTGTTGGCGATGGTAAGAATTCAATCACAGCATCCAACATACGTTGAACACCTTTGTTTTTGAATGCTGAACCACAAAGCATCACTTGGATTTCAGATGCTAATGTACGAGCACGTAAACCTGCAACGATGTCTTCTTTAGAAAGATCACCCTCTTCAAGGTACTTGTCCATTAACTCTTCAGAAGCTTCAGCAGCCGCTTCAACCATGTTAGTACGCCATTCGTTAGCAGTATCAACTAGGTCAGCAGGAATCTCACCATATTCAAACTTCATACCTTGAGATGGTTCATCCCAGATAATCGCTTTCATTTCGATAAGGTCTACAACACCTGCAAATGTATCTTCTGCACCGATTGGTACAACGATAGGCACAGGGTTACCGCCTAAACGAGTTTTAACTTGCTCTACAGCACGGAAGAAGTTTGCACCAGTACGGTCCATCTTGTTCACGAATGCTAAACGAGGCACTTTATATTTGTTAGCTTGACGCCATACAGTTTCAGACTGAGGTTGAACACCACCAACAGCACAGTAAACCATGCACGCACCGTCAAGAACACGCATAGAACGCTCAACTTCAATTGTGAAGTCAACGTGTCCCGGTGTATCAATTACGTTGATACGGTGTTGTTCGAATTGGTTGCCCATACCAGACCAGAAACAAGTCGTAGCAGCAGAAGTAATGGTAATACCACGCTCTTGCTCTTGTTCCATCCAGTCCATTGTTGCTGCACCGTCGTGTACTTCACCAATTTTGTGAGATACACCTGTGTAGAACAAGATACGTTCAGTTGTAGTTGTTTTACCTGCGTCAATGTGCGCAGAAATACCAATGTTACGGTAACGAGTAATCGGGGTTTGGCGAGCCATGATGTCTTACATTCCTAAATGTTATCTTTAAAACAGGACGCATCAATTAAATTGATGCGCACGAATATCCAAGCAGGCAACTTAAATACCCGCAAAGCTCCCACTTTGATAAAGAGCGATGTTGAATCGAGCTGCTGTACGCATGAATATTCTCCTGATTAGGGACTGTTTTATCCGTTTAGAAACGGTAGTGAGAGAAGGCTTTGTTGGCTTCAGCCATACGATGCACGTCTTCACGTTTTTTGATCGCTGCACCTTTACCTTCAGCTGCATCAAGCAACTCACCAGCAAGACGTAAAGCCATCGTTTTTTCAGAACGCTTAGCAGCAGCATCTACTAACCAACGCATTGCTAAGGCAGTACGACGGGATGGGCGTACTTCCATAGGTACTTGATAAGTAGCACCACCAACACGGCGTGCTTTTACTTCGACCATAGGACGAACTTTTTCAAGAGTAGTCTCGAAAAATTCAACTGGGTCTACTTTGTTTTTTTCTTGAACACGCTCTAAAGCACCGTAAACGATACCTTCAGCTACAGATTTTTTACCATCTTGCATTACGTGGTTCATGAATTTAGCGATTGTTTGGCTGCTAAATTTTGGATCTGGAAGGATCTCACGAGCAGCGACTACGCGACGTCTTGGCATTTTAATACACCTAATATTATGACACTTCAGGATGATCCAGCAGTTTGTACAAGTGTCATGTACGCTACGCTGGCCTTACTATACGTCGCTTGAATTACAAATCTATGAAGAATTCAAACAAGCGAAACGCTAAAGGGTTGTTTGGGCTGGTTGCCTAGAATTACTTCTTAGGACGTTTAGCACCGTATTTAGAACGTGACTGGTTACGATCTTTCACGCCAGCACAGTCTAAAGAACCACGAACGGTATGGTAACGTACACCTGGTAAGTCTTTAACACGACCACCACGGATTAGAACAACACTGTGCTCTTGTAAGTTATGACCTTCACCACCGATATAGCTTGATACTTCAAAACCAGAAGTTAAGCGAACACGGCAAACCTTACGCATTGCTGAGTTAGGTTTTTTAGGAGTAGTCGTATATACACGTGTACATACACCACGACGTTGTGGACAAGCCTTCAACGCAGGAACTTTTGACTTTTCAATCAAAGTTGTACGACCCTTACGGATCAACTGATTTGTTGTTGCCATTTGGCAATTCTCCCGTGATTAAACAACCTTAAAAAGAAAAACACCTCTTTTTAAGGGCACACAATTGTAAGCCAAGAAGTAAAAATGGTCAACAATGCAAGATAAAGCAACTGCTGACCATTTCTATAATTTTGTTGTTTTATTGATGTCTAAATCACACCAACAAATAATTAACTGTGTTTCGTTGATGCAGGTTCAATATCAATTGTTTTGGGTTCAGTAGATAGTTCAGCTTCATCAGAACTGAGTAATTCATTTGATTGCTCTTTCAAAGCAGGTTGCTGTTCAGTATGTTCGTGCTTGACCACATGCTCTGATGCAAGCTGTTGAATACCCTGCTCAACGTTTTCATTCGTCTGAATTTCTTTAGCAGCATGATCTTTAGATTGCACTGAAACATTGGTAATCACATCATTTTTGCTTTCATCAATACTACTTATTGCATTTGTCGTAGTCTCTGTTGCATTTAACAATCGTGAATTTGGCTTTCTCAATAATGCTTCCGCTTTGTAATAGGCTTCTAAGGGTGAAAGATTTTCATTCGGATATTCATTCAAATAAAAACGAGCTGCCCCGAAAACAGATTGTGCCTTGTGTCCAACATCTTCGAGTAAACGCCAACTATAAAAACCACCTAAAGCAGCACCAGCAACTGGTGTTAACTTACCAATCACAGAAGCTTGAGGGATATGATTTAACCACCCCCATTTAAACTGTCCTTCCTCATCAACTAACCATTTCTTTACAAGCTCAACATCATTGCTCGATCCAAGCAACTGCTGAAACTGTTGTAAGTCATGGGTTTCTAACATCGACTTCAACGCTTTTAATGCAATCAATAATGTTTGTTTTTCAGCAATAATACCCAAATCAATTTCTTTAAAAATAAAGGCAACCACTTCTTGATCTGCCTCATCGGCCAAATCAAAGCCATGAGAGCGACCCGTTTGATAAATTGTTCTTAGTGCTAGAACAATCGAGGCAGGAATATCAACAGCTGCACCCCAAACTCCTGTAGCACCCGTGATAATGCCTTGCGCAGCGGCTAATAATTTATTTTGTTCAATTAATGCCTGACTTAAACGTTGAGAACGCCCCGTATCTTGAGTGAGTTCGGTAATATCCTTTACGCCTGCTTCTTCCAGAATCTTTTCTGTAAGTGAAGTATTCGAGCTAAATTCATTCAACCACTGAAAGAAATAATCAGAAACTTTTTCGCCCATGTCAGGTGAAACAAAAGTCGCCACATTATTTACCTTCGTATAATGCTTACCTAGCAATTGATGTGACAATTTAGGAAGTTGTTGACGCAGCATCTGTTGAGGGCTTTCGTATTGCTCAATCTCAAATGGGCTTTTAAAATGCGCCTTCCCTTCGATCACATTCGATGAATCTGTAGATCCAGTTGCTAATGTTTTAGGCGCAGTTTGAAGTTTTTGTATTTCTGAACTGAGCTTTTTAGCCACTCCAAAGGCTTGGGTAAATAAACCTGAAGATTGCTTGTTTTTAGATTTTGTCATCAAGTACCTCTGTTCTATAATCTTTGCATCTCTAGGTAGATACTAGGTTGAATGCAAATTTATCTCAACTTTTATCTGTGTTCTTTCATTACCTTTTGTCTCAACTACATTTATATTTACGAATATTTACACAACTAGAAATAGGCATAAAATTTGCCATAAGAAATAAAAAACCTTTCTGCTATGATGGTGTCATTCACTCATAAGCCATTTAAATCGTTATTTTCTCCTGATTTGTACTTATAGCGATATGCACAAGGCTTCGTATTACCATAAAAGGGATCTGTAAATGAAACGTGTTGTAATCACTGGTATGGGCATTAACTCATGTATCGGTAACTCTTTAGAAGATGTCACTCATTCTTTAAAAAATGGAATCTCAGGAACACGTTTTAATCCAACTTATGCCGAATTAAATTTTAAAAGTCATGTCAGCGCTGCTGCTGAACAGGATTTTGATGGTATTGATCGTAAAATCAAGCGTTTTATGGGTGTATGTGCAATGTATGCTTATAACGCAGCGATTGCAGCGGTAGAACATGCGGGTCTAAAACAAGAGGATCTAGCAAATAACCCTCGTTATGGTATTGCAGGTGGTAGCGGCGGTAACTCAACTGCATCAGTTGCAGAGATGGTTAAACTATTAGAAGAAAAAGGCGCACGTAAAATTGGTCCTTTCTTTGTTCCTCGTAATATGAGTAATACCATTACTGCCAATGTCGGCGTTGCATTAAAACTACAAGGTATTGCTCACTCAATTACCAGTGCATGTGCAACTTCTGCTGATGCAATTGGTTATGCTTACAACCTGATTCAATTAGGTAAGCAAGATCTAATGCTTGCTGGTGGTGGTGAAGAAGATCACTGGTCTCAAAGCTTACTTTTTGATGCTATGGGTGCATTGTGTTCTAAATATAACGATACACCAGAAACAGCATCTCGCCCTTACTCAGCGGATCGTGACGGTTTCGTGATCGCTGGTGGTGGTGGTTTCGTTATTCTTGAATCACTTGAACATGCACAAGCACGTGGTGCGAACATCTTAGCTGAAGTTGTTGCTTATGCAGCGAACAGCGATGGTGCAGATATGGTTGCTCCATCTGGGGAAGGTGCTACGCGTTGTATCCTCATGGCACTAGAAGAAGCAAAACAACACGGCATTGAACAAATCGATTATGTCAATACTCACGGGACTTCAACACCTGCGGGTGACGTGACTGAGCTTAAAGCAATGGAGCGTGCATTTGGTGAAGGACAAGTTCCACCACTTAGTTCAACTAAATCAATGACGGGTCACAGCTTAGGTGCTGCAGGTGTTCAAGAAGCGATTTATTCTGTATTGATGATGCAAAATGACTTTATTGCTCCAAACATCAACGTGACTGAGCTTGATGAAGGCGCACAAGGTTTCGATATTGTACTTGAAAAACGTGATGCAAAACTGAATACTGTGATGAGTAACAGTTTTGGTTTTGGCGGCGTAAACGCTTGCCTTATTTTCAAGAAGTGGGATGCATAATCCTGCGTAGGATTATCGATGGATGCACCTTCTGATGCTTTTTTGTGGGTAAAAGCATTACATATTATTGCTGTGGTTTGCTGGTTCGCTGCATTGTTCTACTTACCACGTCTTTATGTTTATCATGCCATGAGCGAAGATACCGTTAGTCATCAACGCTTTGAAGTGATGGAACGCAAGTTGTATCGTGGAATTATGTGGCCATCGATGATTGCCACATTAATTACCGCCCACTTTCTGGTTGACTGGGGGGATGCGACCCGACATTATCATGAAGCCTTATGGTTCTATTTCAAAGTCGGTCTGGTTGGATTATTGGTGATTTACCACTTTGTCTGTGGTTATTACCGCAAAAAGCTAATTGGTAATGCGCACTATAAATCGCACAAGTTCTGGCGTTTTTTTAATGAAATGCCAACCTTGATCTTATTTGCCGTGGTCATCTTAGTGGTCGTAAAACCTCAGTTCTAACTGAGGTTTTTTATTCTAAAATATTCTGATCACCCTCACTTTTCCTATCTATTGTTCAAATGATCAAATCATTTCAAACATATATACAAAGATTAAAGGCAGGCTTCATTGCAAACCTAATCCTTTATCTTAAAATGAATGAGTTCCAATATCGTGGATTGACGTCGGGCGAAATCGCCATGGCACGCCCCGTATTTGGCGACTTGATTAACTATGCAGAAGTTAAGATTTTCAATACCCCCTATCTCCCTTGGCAGCCTGTTAATATTTTTATGGCACCAAACGGCAATCTATTTGTACATAAACAACATTTTTATCAGGATTATTCAAATTGCTCATTAGACCTTCAGGCAATTTTTATTCATGAACTCGCCCACATCTTGCAATTTCAACAAAAAACCAATGTCATCTTAAAAGGAATGTTGTTACAGACAGGCTACTATCTTAGTTTTAAAAAGTATAATCCCTATCATTATCAATTTATTCAAACCAAGACTTTCACCAGTTACAACATTGAACAACAAGGTGATATTGCACGAGATATTTTTTTAAAGAAGATTCCAAATATTATTTTGAATCAATAAAAAGCCCTGTCGTTTATTTACAGGGCTTTTCAGCTTGAAACATCATTAGCAATTCTATGCTGCTGTGTTTTTACTGCTCTCTGAGCTAAGTTCATGACTATCATCCATTTCAGTCGTAAAATCTACACGCATCGCATCTTTAACAATTGTACCGATACGTCCCACACCAATTGCCAATCCAAAAGCAATTACTGGATATAAGATTGTTGGAATCACCATAACTTATTACCTCTCATCAAAAGTTTAATTAATCAAACTTACTCTGACTCTTGTACTTGCTCTTGGAACATTAAAGTACCAATACGACCAACTACAACAGCTAAACCAAACGCAATTACTGGAAAAAATACAACTGACATTTCTATTTCCTCTTTTTATATGCGAAATGCATATTTTTACTGTTACATCTAGTGTACAGATGTTCACATTAATTAGGATAATAGCAGTGGACATTTGTACACTCAAGTGTAGCAAAAGGATTCCCGACGAACGGTCAAAAAAGATTCAATTCAATAAAATTATGTTTTTGATAGATTTAAATTTTACGAAAACTCTAATTTTTTGTATTTTTTATCCCATTACCGAAATAAGCTAAAAAGAGTGTTTCTATTCATGTCATTGAACTGTCATTTCGGTAAGCGAAAGTGACACGAAAAAAAAGAATAAATGACAATGCTAAGTTTATTCATAGTCATGCACCATCACTACGCAACCATTTAAAAATGTTGCTCTTTAAAACAGAAAAACTTGTTATTTTTACGCAGAAAAATGTGCAATTAGTATATATTAGACACCTTGTCATTTTTCTTTAAGATATAGAATGTTTGGCGCTATGATATACAACGTTCTTTAAAATTATACTTACACAAATCAAGAATTTGTATATCAGCACTTGTTAAGACTTAGGATTAGGTTTGAATGAAAAATTTTAAAATTGCCCTTGCTCAATTTTCTCCGCATATTGGCAATATTGACGCAAATACTCAAAAGATGGTTGAGCAAGCAAATTTAGCGAAACAACAACAGGCTGATCTGATCATCTTCCCTGAACTTTCTACGCTAGGTTACCCAGCTGAAGACTTATTACTTCGCCCAAATTTACAAAAACGCACTCAGAAAGCATTTGCACAATTAAGTGAAGTCAAAGATATCGTCATGGTATTTGGTTTTGTTCATCAAACCGAAGATGGCTACCGCTATAACTCAGCAGCCGTGATGAAAGATGGACAAGTTTTAGGGATTTATAATAAGCATAACTTGCCAAATTATGGTGTTTTTGATGAAAAACGCTACTTCCAAGAAGGTCATCAGCATCTAATTTTTGAATATTTAGGTCATAAATTTGGTGTACTTATTTGTGAAGATGTTTGGTCACTGAATACTGTTAAGCAATTAAGCCAGCTCAATGTAGAAACAGCATTGGTTCTTAATGCTTCACCTTACGAAGTAGGTAAACCGCAACATCGTATCCAAACTTTAAATGAGTTAGCTAAACAGTTAAATCTCAATCTAGTTTATGTTAACCAAGTAGGTGGTCAAGATGATCTAATTTTTGATGGTTCAAGTTTTGTAACCAACAAAAATGGCGAACTTGCATTACAAGCACCAAGTTTTCAAGAATCTGTTTATGTGACTGAATATGATGCAGAGCAAAAACAGTTTAAAACTGCTAATGCCATCCCAACTTTAGATACTTTTGCTGAAATCTATCAAGCATTGGTTATGGCAACACGTGACTACGTACAACGCTCGGGTTTCCCTGGTGTGATCTTGGGCTTATCGGGTGGAATCGATTCAGCCTTGACACTTGCTATTGCTGTTGATGCGATTGGTGCTGATAAAGTACAAGCCGTGATGATGCCTTATACTTATACCTCTCAAATGAGTGTAGAAGATGCAACAGAACAAGCACGTCGCATGGGCGTAACTTTCGGTATTGCAGAGATTCACCCAATCGTAAATAGCTTCATGCAGACCTTATTCCCGTTCTTTGGCAACACACCAGCGGATGCAACGGAAGAAAACTTACAAGCGCGTACCCGTGGTACGCTGCTCATGGGTTTATCAAATAAGTTTGGCAACCTTGTACTTTCAACAGGTAACAAGTCTGAAATTTCAGTCGGTTATTGCACACTGTATGGTGATATGGTCGGTGGCTTCTCTGTATTAAAAGATGTCTATAAAACCATCGTCTTCGAATTAGCAAAATACCGTAATACATTAAGTGAAACACCTGTGATCCCTGAGCGTGTCATTACTCGTCCCCCTTCTGCCGAGTTACGCCCTGATCAAACTGACCAAGACTCTTTACCAGCTTACGATGTACTTGATGCGATACTTTATGCATACATCGAAGAAGATCAAAGCCAAGCAGATATTATTGCGAGAGGATTTGATGCTGAAGTGGTAGAAAAAGTGATTCGATTGGTTGATCGCAACGAATACAAACGTCGTCAAGGTGCAATCGGACCACGCATCAGCTCACGTGCTTTTAGCC
Source organism: Acinetobacter sp. ANC5681 (assembly GCF_023488045.1). Classification (NCBI taxonomy): domain Bacteria; kingdom Pseudomonadati; phylum Pseudomonadota; class Gammaproteobacteria; order Moraxellales; family Moraxellaceae; genus Acinetobacter; species Acinetobacter sp. ANC5681. Next base: position 1,223 of record NZ_JAMFKZ010000048.1, on the reverse strand, counting down.
GTGAACGACGCTACCCTATCGTCAACGGATGGACAACGAATGACTGAAAAAATTGTTTCTGAAAAGTCACAATTACTTGCTCAAGCACTTATGCTTGAGCAAGTGGCCTTTTATAAAAACCAACTCACTACTCAACTCTCACCCGAGTTTTTCCAACAGTTTATTCAGCTTTTTTTACAACATGCTCCGAATATAAAACTGAAAGAAGTTGTAGAGCTTGATCAAATTCAAGCTGTAGTTAAACGCTATGCTTTTGAAATGCAATTAGGTGCTGGACTATTAGAATTCATTGGAGAAATTGCCCAGCGTCTTCATGTTTTTTCCTTGCAATCCTCAGCACAACTCCAAGATGTATTCTCAGATCATCAATTTGAAATGTGGCTATCTAAAATCTTAGAATTAGATAATATTCGACAATATTTGAATAAATTTCTAAAAGAAAGCCCATCCATTGAGCAACTCTGCTTATATATAGCAACCTCTACACTACAAAATAAATTACCCAAACTATTTGCTACAGCTGATGAAGAAAAAGCTCAAGATAGTAAATATGAATGGCAGCAGAAATTAAAAACTTTTTCCTATCGCCAACAACAACGTATTGAGCAAAAAATAGAAGAAAGTATTGCACGCTTTATTCAAGAACAACTTGTTGATTTGGGTCTATTATCAAATGATGATCTAGAAAGTTTGGCACGCAATATATGGGATGATAATAAATCTAAACCACTCTCTGAATACACTAAGCAAGTCACTCCTCTAGATGTAGAAGAGTTCTTTGTGATGATCTATGAGTATTGGAAAGAATTACGCCAGTCTTCATTTTTGCAAGATCTGATTCTCTATGGCGTTAAAGTTTTCTATGATTTTTATAAAGATGAAAGCCTACAAGATGTTTTCACAGCTATTGGCTTGGAAGAAAGCGATCTACGCAATGAGGCAGTTCGTTTTTATCCAAAAGTTGTTAAAGCATTAGATGAACATAATGTGTTAGAACCCATTATTCACATGGTTTTAAAACCTTTCTACGACAACCCTCAGACCCTACAAGTTATCGAAACACATCTCTAATCTGGCTCAAGTCAGCGCTGAGTAGAAAAAAACTATAGATAAAAAGAAACCACGCAGGAGCGTGGTTTTTAAAATGGTGGCTATGACGAGACTTGAACTTGTGACCCCCGCATTATGAGTGCGGTGCTCTAACCAACTGAGCTACATAGCCG
>NZ_JAMFKZ010000047.1:0-11507 GCF_023488045.1 Acinetobacter sp. ANC5681 | reverse complement strand
TGATAGAAAAGCATTTGCTGATGAAACCAAAGCACAGGGAGAAGCTCTATCTAAAATGATCTATGAATATGACTCTTATACCAGAGCAGAGGTCGAAGATAAAATTAGATCAAAGGGCTATAGCGAAGATAGGGTTAAGGAGCTTACAAATTCGATTTGGTCGCAAGGTTTGAGTGCTGATCAGCGTGCTGAATCTTCTTATTCAGTGGGAACTGCTAATGGTATTATTGATGCACTGTCTCAAGCTGAGTTTGCTAGAGCGCGCCAATTAGGCATAACTACACAATGGGGAACCAATAAGATCGATGAATTACTTAGAAATATTGGAACATCAACTGCATCTATTCCTGCAAGTGTAAGCAGTCCAAATATTGCAAGTAATTCGATTAATCCACCGCAAATCCAGTCCCCACAAATGCCGAAAGATATGGGCAGTAGTTCTCCAACTGTGAATTACCAGTTTAATTTGGCGGGTAAGCAATTTAACTTAAATGGACCCGCATCAGAGCAAAGCAATATCAATGCATTGTTGAGTGAATTAGAGCAATTGAGTAGAGCAAGATAATGAAATTACGTCGTAAAGCAACCAATGAAACCGTTCCACTTGAGAACGGTTTTTTATTTTCGGATGAGTTTGATTGGAAGCCGATTGAACAAAGCCAAGAGCGAGCAATTGATGGGACTTTGATCGTTCAGCAAGGTAAGAAGAAGTCAGGTCGACCAATAACATTATCAGCTAGTGACGGACAAGGTTGGATCAAACGTTCTGATCTATCAGTCATTCAAGACTGGTCGGCACTGCAAGATGAGCAATTCACTTTAATTTTTGAATATCCACACGATACACGTCAATTCAATGTGATTTTTAATCATGCTGATGGTGCGATTAATGCAAAGCCAGTGATGGGTTTTCCAACAGTATCAGAGGGTGACTATTACGAAGTCACGTTAAAATTTGTAGAGGTGCCAAATGCCAATTGAGACCAATAACTTAGTTTTATACAAATCTGAGCGTTTGACAGATACGTCTGATGGCGGCGGTAAATATAGCGGTCAAGTTGTTACTGATGGGGAAAGCAATAACCTTTTCCCAGATGTATCTGAATTAGATAGAACAATGGGTCGTGTATCATTGCGTAAGATATATGCCGCTGTGAATAATAACGATACTGAAAGCTTGATGGGCTCAACTGTCTTTGTCTCAAAAAATCCAGATGATCCGAACGTTTCAGCATTGTTGTTTAGCACCAAAAGCCATACTGACACACGTGACGCTGCACAGAATCGACTTGAGAATTATTTAGCGAAAGGCGCACAAGCTGTTGGCTCATTGCTTGATACAGCATATTCAGGTATGAAGTCTTTTCAGGTGGTGATGAGTAGCAATGAATCTGAGAATAGTATTGGTGATACGATTGTACTCGTAGTGAATGAGGGCACAGTCAACGAGTTTGCCCAGTATGTGCGTATCACTAGCGTTGAAACCCGTACAGCAACTCTGCGTGTGAACAACTCGAATATTGAGTACAAGGTCGCAACATATTCATTTCAAGACCCATTGTCCCGTGATTTCGTAGGAGTGTCTGCGTTGCAGTGGTACAACAATGCCAAGCCAGCCGCCACTTTGCGAGATTCAATTGTGGCTGATGCAGGTGTTTATTATGCCAGTGTCGAATTAGCGGATGATGTTGCAGTAGGGAGCTTTACAATTCAGGCTGAGTCTATTTTTTCTCAGTTGATTCCATCGTCACAGACTGAAACGCCTTTGCTTGATCTCAATGCAGTCAGTGAAAATACTACTTTGGCGGCTGGAAATAGCGGAACCATTACAACGCAATTCACAACCAACGTAAATACATCGCAGGCTTTATATCTTGGTTCAAGTGTGATGCCTGCAAGTGTTTCATTTACGCTTTTTGGTCAAAACATTACGGACAATGGTGGTACGTTGCGGACAGCAACAGGTACTCAAGTTGGTACGATTGACTACCAAACGGGCCGTATTGTGTGGACCAATGCAATTGGGTCAGGCAATGCAACTATCAGTATCACATTTAAGCCTGCATCTGCACCCGTACAGCCTTTTGAGTCCTATGCTTTACCTGTTACAGCCAATAATCAAGGCACAAACTGGACGGGAGTCTTAGTTCCAATCCCTGCACCTGGTGCATTAAGTGTGTCTTTCATGTCGCAAGGTAAATTCTACGTGCTTAAAGACAATGGAACTGGGCGATTGGTGGCAGCAAATGAGTCTATAGGCAGCGGCTCAATCAATTACACGACAGGTACTTGGTTATTAACAACAGGCGCATTGCCCGATGTCGGAACGCCAATTCTCTTGCAATGGGGCAGTCCGATTACAACTTTTGCCCGTGCTGATTTGTCTGTCTCGCCTGCGGGGGTAGATTTCCAATTGTTCCATAACGGAATTGTCAGCTTAACTGCGACTTGGCTATTAGACGGTGAAACCAAATCCGCAACGGTGAATAGCGCGGGTCAGTTCACGGGTGATGCAACTGGTTTTATGACTTTTAACACGGGTAAAGGTCGATTAATACCGAACAAGTTACCGCAAAAAAACACGGTATTTACACTTTCTTATAACTACGGTGAGGGTAAATCGCAAACTAAGACTGCAACGCCTGATGCGAATAACAAATTGCTCTTTACCATCGGTACGGGTTCCGCAATTCAGCCAAGTTCGGTGGGTCTTGAGATACCGTTGGCCAGTGATCCGAACAATGGGAAAACTGGCGTGGTATTTCTGCACGATGTCCCAGTCAACGAGACGACAGGAAATCTAGTCGATGAATTTGGCAACATTCAAGGCTCAATCATCTATGCAACTGGTTCTTGTGAAGTCACACCAACCGCACAATCGCTAAGTTATAGAACGATCTATACACCGCTTAGTTATGTGGTCATGTCTTAAATATACGGTGGAATTATGAGTTTTTATCTTCCAGAAAAAAAAGAAGTAGAAAAAGTCATTTCAAGTTTGAAGGCTTTTAATCCAACAACCATACAAGTCAAATATCGCGATACATCTGGCACAGGCAGCAGTTCAACAACAGTTACAGCCGACAAGCTTAAATTTGATTTAACACAGGGGTTTGATGAGCAAATCTTATCTGGTTCGGTGCGTTTTAAATTGGGTGAAGATACCTTTATTGATCGAACTGGCTTGCTATATCGCAATGTAGATTCAGCGACGGGTAGCGCTACACAAAGCGGCGTTATTCAATATGGCACAGGTGTTATTGAGTTAGAGAGTTGGACACCGAATGTTGATAATTTAATTAGCTTGCAGTCTTTGACTACCACGACAGATATGCTACCGATTAATCACGTCAGCTTTCGTACACCAACGATTCCAATTCGACCAGGTTCTTTAACTGTGGTTGTAGGTAAAATTGCGGGTGGTCAGCTCACTTTAACTGCTGATGAAGCGGGAGTGATTGAAACTGATGAAGCACACGGTAAAATCAATTATGAGACTGGTTTTGTAGACATTTACTTCTACAAGAAAACCAAAAAATCCGATCATCCCGAAATTGTAGACCAAGATTGGTACGATCCACTTTTAGACTATACAGATACAGGAAATACGGTTTGGGTGAATGCGCCAGTGTGGATCGATGCAACATCAGTTCGTTATAACGCTGTGGCCTACACCTACATTCCGCTTGATTCTGAGATTTTAGGATTGTCTGCAACTCGTTTACCGCCAGACGGACGTGTACCAATCTTTCGTGTTGGCGACATTGGTGTGATTGCATCATCAAAGCTTCAGCAGTTACCAAGCCATGTGGCAGGTCAGACCTATGACTTAGCAGATCAGCGTATTTCGTGGTGTGAGCTAGAAGATAGTAATGGAACTAAGGTTCCTTATGATATGTACACCGTGAACTATGATTATGGAAAAGTGACATTAGGCGGTGACTTTGCTCTGAATAGTCTTGTTGCACCAATTTCGGCAGCATATCGTTATCAAGACATGGGTCTTATTAATGATGTGCAGATCAATGGTCAGATCACATTAACTAAGCCAGTGACTCATAACTATGATGCTGACAATTCGATTGTAGGTTCAGCGTTGGTCGTGGGTGATATGTTTAGTCGCTATACATCCAAGTTTGTGCAAGGCACTTGGAACAGCACATGGGCTGATGTGCCAAGCAGCACAGGTATTTCAGCAAACTATAATGACGCACTATACCCAATTGCTGTGACAAACAAGGGGGCGATTCAGGAGCGTTGGGCAATCATATTTACTGATACGACAAACTTTAGGATTGTTGGCGAGGTGTCTGGCCAGATTGGAACAGGTAATGTCAATACCGATTGTGCACCGTTAAATCCAATCACGAACGCACCATATTTCGTAATTAAAAAAGAGGGATGGGGAACTGGCTGGGCATCTGGAAACGCGTTTCGTTTTAATACAGTTGCTGCGATGTTCCCTGTCTGGTGCGTACGAACTGTGAAGCAATCTGAACCAACAACTTTAAGCGATAACTTCCAGATCATGTATCGCGGTGATATTGATCGTGATGTTTAAATAATTTCTCCAAGGGCTGCTTTTGCAGCCTTTTTAAATTTTAAGAGGCACCAAATGGTTAAATGGTTTAGTTTTGACAATGCTAATGCTCCTCAACTAACAAATGCATGGGGCTGCTTGATTGATGTACTTGATGCGTGTTTAATATCTGGATTCGGATCACAAAACATATCCAGTCTTGTGGTTTCAAATGGTGTAGCGAAAGCAACATTTGGAACTGCTCATAATTTTAAGCAATTTCAGGTGGTTGAGGTTTCGGGTGTAACCCAAACTGTATTGAATGGTGAATTTAAAATTATAGGATTAACACCAACAACGATCGAATTTTTAGTTTCAAGCCCTGATTTAACAGCAACAGGTACAATTTCTGCAAAACTGGCGCCGCTTGGGTGGAGCAAGTCATTTTCAGGCACTCAAAAAGCTGTTTATAGAGCAAAGGATACATCCTCAAATCCTTATTTTTTAAGAGTCGATAATAGTCTTGATCCTGTTTACGACACAAATTATGCAAAATTTGCAAAAGTTGGAATTTTAGAAACCTGCACAGGGATTGATGATTTAAGTGGTAGTCAGGTTCCTTATGATAATGCAAATCCAAATAAAAACTGGGTAGGTACTGGTAGCTCATCGAGTGCATATGTTGGTTGGTCGAAATGGATATATGCTTACAAACCGAGATTTGGTAGTTATGACTATGGTGTATTTAGTGATTCGCCAGATAATGGGGCTAGAGACTGGATATTGATAGGAAATGAGCAATCATTTTTTTTACTAAATGCTTTTGATTTACGAGCTGGAAAGACAAATTATCGAACGCCTGTTGGTTTTTTTATATTAGATAATGGAATTGAAAAAAGACCTGTTTTAGCCGCATCTACTCAGTATACATATGCAGCGGATTATTTTAATCCGTATAGCGGCTTAACAGAAAGCGCTCAGGGATTTTACCCATTGCTGAGAGGTGATAATTCAATAAATTCGAATTCTATTTCATCAATTATAACCAGAGCTTCTACATACTCAGGCTATCAAACAGGACTAAATTATCAAGCAAATTTAGGCATTCTTTTAAGCGAGATTCCAATTAAAGACAATCTAAGCAACTTTTTAGGTAATGCTGATTTAATTTACTGGGTCGGATTTGATCAATCTAATTATTCAGATAAACAACTGATTGTAGACAATAATGAGATATTTATTATTGTTAAATGTAGACAAACTAGTTCTGATACAACGTATCTCGGTTGTTACGCATTTCATCTGGGGCATATCGAATGATAATTAATAGCATTAAGCAAGTGTCGAATCTATGCGGAGATAAACTCATAAAGGGTACAACAAAAAAAATGGGTGTTCCTATCTCTTGTGTAGTTCGAGCATATAACAGAAAGACTGGGTTTATGTTGAGTCAAACAATCTCTAAAGCAGCAACAGGTGCTTATATTTTACTGGGGTCTAATACTGATCAAAACTATGTTCTAGCGTTAGATCCAGAAAATAGTTATAACGCTGTGATCAAAGATAGGGTGAATACATGAGTATAATACCTTCGTTGGCAGCTGGCTTAGTTCAATTGCAAGCCTTGGCAAATTTCTTAGATACGGGTAGCAGTAATGCTACTTTTTCATTTTATAATGGTACAAAGCCTGCAAGTGTTGCGGTCGCAGCTAATCCAAGTAATAAACTAGTCACGCTGAATTTGCCAAAGCCGTGCTTTAAACAACTCAATGCAGACAGTATTGAGTTATATCCGACTGATACCGCAACGGTGACACAGGCGGGCACAGCAACATGGGCACGTTTGTATAACGGTAATGGTGACGCTGTTGCAGATTTTAGCGTGGGTACGGAGATTACATTAGCAAATCCAAGTCTAGCGCTTGGCAGTACCTTAATGATTAATTCGATAGTACTTCGACCATCGACTTAAATGAGGTGTGCATGTGTCAAACTACATCCCACCTGATAGCCATAATGTTGATTTAAATTTCACTCAAGAACTTGGTTCTATTGATGCGAGAAATATAGAGCTTAATTTCGGTGCTGATGAAGTCATTACGGCGAGTATTGATGCGGTTATTTCAACCGTTATTCTTGTTGAAGTTACAACCTTACAAGGCAGTTTTGCACAAATTGACTGTGTGGTTGCGACTGATTTAAATGCTGTATTCACAACGTTGCAAGGTTATTTTGCACAACTCGATTGTGTGATTACAACTGACTTTAATGCTGAGATCAATGCAGTAGTTTCTAGTCAATTTTGTTCGATTGATGCTGTGATTAATACAGCATTTAGCTCATCAATTAATACACATTTTGATATTAATTTCATCCGTGGACTTAATCATTTAAGTGGTTTTAGTTATCAAAAGGCTTTACCTGCATTACTTGAACAACATCTGAGATATGGCAAAGCAAGATTTAAGGCGCATAACAGCGCCTTTATTTTTGAGCGCGGTTTAAGTCTGTCCAATGCTGTGACTGATAGCTTTGATAAAACCCAGCAGCTACAGCGAGCAGTCCGTTCTGTCTTTGAAGAAACAACAGGATTGTCTAGTGATTTAAACCTGGTTTGGCAAGAGAACGATAAACGTTTTATTGCTCGAACTCTTGTTTTTGAAGAATCTGAAAAGTTGCTGATCAATCGTCAGTCTGGCTGGGATGAACTGATTAGAAAGCGTAAGAAAATTACGTTTAATCATGAAGTCGCAGATGTGTTTGAAAAGCGATTCGTGTTCAAGCATGACAAAGGCTTGGAACTGGTCACAACGGATTCAATCGCGTGGGACGTGGCAAGGGCAGTCTATTACCGAAAGTCAAATGTAGATCCAATTGTTCCGCAGCCGCTGCCTGAGTATGTGGGCAGTACAGACTTAAACTTTGTGTGTCTATGTCATGATATTGATTCGCATAATGTAGTTTTAAATTTTGGTGCTGATGACTGTATTCCTAATTTAGCAGCCGTTGACTGGTGGTATATCGTGAATGATTTAAAAGTAACTCGTCTTGATAATGGGCAAGAAATACAGGTCAATAACGGTGACTATCGTTGTGACCGCAGCTCGTGGTGTTGGTCTTACAATCTCACTATTCCATTTTATGAGAAATCAAAACTTGACCCAGTGGGCGGTCAACCAGTGGTTTTAAAAATCATGGTCAATGGTAACGAACACAGAATGTTGCTTGAGAACATTTCACGCTCTAAACAGTTTGCAAAAGATGTTTATAAGTTATCTGGTCGTAGTCCGACCGCTTTACTCGATGCGCCTTATTCGCCTACACGCTCTTTCACTCAAGAGAATGAGCGTACATCAGTACAACTGGTTCAAGCTGAACTTGACCGAGTAAATAGCAATATCGTGTTGAACTGGGAATTGATCGATGCGCTAGGCTGGGTGCTACCTGCTAATAGTTTGAGCTATTCAAACCTGACACCTATAGCGGCAATCAAGCTTATCGCTGATGCAGCAGGCGGTTTTGTGTATAGCGAACCTGATAGCAATACATTGACGATCAAACCAAAGTACAAAAAGACATTTTGGGATTCGATTGCAATTAATGAATATGATCGGGTGATTCCTGAATCGGTCGTGACTGATCTATCCACAGATTACACAATGTATCCAGACTATAATGGGGTCTTTTTAACAAACGACCGTAATGGGAATACCGGGCAAGTCAAGCGTGTTGGTACTGCGGGTGATGTACTGCAAGAGTTGGTCAATAGCCCTTTACTGACATCAACGTCAGCAATGCATAGCAAAGGTCGTGAAGCTCTGGCTAAAGCCGGAATGGTTGAAATGCATAGCTTATTGATGCCAATTACTCAGGAAATAGGTCAGTGTTTACCGAGTGAATTAACGGCTTTTAATGGAGATTGGTGGGGCATCACCGATGGTGTAAGCGGATCATTTAGTTATGAGAAAGTCACTCAAACTGCATCTATAGAGAGGGTGAATCGTGAGTAATGCATTATCAAGACTTTTGGACTTACTGCCCAAAACACCTGAATTTATAGCCACTGTTCAGAGTGCAGACCATCCTAACTATAAAGTTTTAGTTGTTGATGGTACGGGGCTTGTACTGTGCACCAGTTCAACTGTTTTTAGCGTGGGTGATCGGGTGTACATCAGTGGAAATGAAATAAAACGAAGTGCGCCCACGGGTGTTGTTTATCAAATCGAAGTTTAACTATTAGTCCAATGATGGGTTGGACAACAAAAGACTGTCGCTTTTTAGCGACTTTTTTATTATCTGGAGAAAGTAAAAATGGCAGAGCCAGTAAGTAGCGGGGCGGGTGCAGTAGCGATCAAAATGCATGGTCTTGGGGTATTTATCGCTGTTGTGATTGCATTGGGGTATTTAGTTGTTGTGATGACGCGCATGCCGCGCTCACGTAGCGAGTGGGTAGTGAGTCTAATAACAACAGTGATCGGTAGTATCGGGGCTGGTGGTTTCGTCATTCAGTATTTTTCTATACATGACTATGCAACCACATGGGCAGGGGTATGTGCGATCGGTGGGATTTTCTTTGCTTCGGGGTTGCCGTTTTGGGCTATTGCTCGGTGGTTCTTTAAATATGTAAATGACCGAGAGGGGAAAAACATTTTAGATGTGGCCAAAGAGGTTAAAGACTTCAAAGACAATTTTTAATAGAAACAGTCAATACCGCCGAAAGGCGGTTTTTTATTAACTGAAATTTTATGTTATAAACTAAGGCCCTATAGATGTCTTAATTTCAATAACTTAAAAAGCTAAACACATGAAAAAAATATTATTAATTTGCCTTGTAACGATGATTGTAGGTTGTCAAAAGCAACCTGAAAAAGTAAATGAATCTGCTGAAAAATCTTTTGAGGTATCTGACAAAAAGATCGGAAAGTTCTTAGATATTCTTGATGATCCACATGCTGATAAAGCATTACAACGCAAAGTCCTTTGTTATGACTATCCGAAAATTTATGAGCATGAGTATTTGCCAGCGCTTCTAAAGCTTTCTCAGGCTGAGCCTAAGGATAAGTTGATGAATGATTTTAAAATTTCTAAAGATTACTACAGTGAAAAACTAAATATCACTTGTGATTGAGGTGATTAAATTTCCATAAGACCCGCTTAAAGCAGGTTTTTTAATAACCACGAACCGGCCTATTGGTCGGTTTTTTTACGTCTAGAGGAAAGTTAAATGAATATCGAACAATACTTAAATGAGTTGATTAACCGTGAAGGTGGCTATGTAAATAACCCAGCCGATCGTGGTAGAGCTACAAATTTTGGTATTACCGAAGCTGTAGCTCGTGCTAGTGGTTTTAAGGGTAATATGAAAGATTTGCCGTTATCTACTGCAAAGGATATCTACAAAAAACAATACTGGATCTCACCACGATTTGACAAAGTAAATGCGATTAGTGCAGCCGTTGCTGAGGAGCTGCTCGACACTGGTGTGAATTGCGGTACTGGGTTTGCAAAGCCACTACTTCAACGTGCATTGAATCTACTTAACAACCAAGGTAAAGGCGGTTGGCCAGATTTGGTGGTTGATGGAGTATATGGATCTGCAACTTTGAATGCTCTTAAAACTTATATTGCCAAGCGTGGCAAAGATGGAGAAAAGGTTTTGGTACGAGTGCTGAATATCATGCAAGGGCAGCGTTATATCGAGATCTGCGAACGCAATCCAACACAAGAACAGTTTTTTTACGGCTGGATATACAATCGTGTTGGGGTGAACTAATGAGCGAATTCCAGAAAGTAAGTAAGGTCTTGCTTGAATCCAATGGAATCTATTTTATTGAATGCCCTGGGTGTAAATATTTGCATCCTTTACATGTTGGATCACAGCATAAAATCAGATGGGATTTTGATGGAAATTTAGAACAACCAACTTTCTCACCTTCCTTGATGGTGAATGGTGGTCATGCTAACCAATGTCATTCATTTATTCGTAATGGCCAGATTCAATTCTTATCAGATTGTCATCACGAGCTTGCAGGAAAAACCGTGGATTTACCTGAAGTTGAGGAACTCTTATGACTTGGATTCTACTAAATAAGCGCTGGACTGTAATCATCATTCTATTTGTATTAATGATCATTCAAACAGCAATCACAAATCAATATGCGAGCAAATTAAAACAAGCTGATCAAAAGTGCATTGCACAGATTCAAGAAATTGAGCGTAAGCAAGTTAAAGCCTTGGCTGAAGCTCAAGACAAAGCAAATAAGGCGAGTGCTGAATATGAGCAAGTCAAAGCTGAACAAAGAACAAAAGTCGAAACTGTTACACGTACAGTGCAAAAGATCGTGGAACGTCCTATTTATCTCAATCGCTGTATTGATGACGATGGGTTGTCAGAAATCAACAATCTTATCAAAGCAAGTGATGCCAGCGAATCTAATGCAGCCTTGTCCGACTTTGAATCGGATCGAGCAAGGCAACGGTAAAGATGTTTTGCTGTGGGCAGTTGATACTGTAGCTAAGTATAATGAATGTGATGCAAGACATGCAGCACTTGTGAAAGCCCTTAATTAAGGGCTTTTTTTATTAGTTCATTAATAGCGTCTTCATCACTGACCTTGTAATCGTTGTTGGAGTTTCTTTTAAGAAAACCCTCAAATGAGGGTTTTTAATATTTGTTGTAAGGCTTCGTCCAGGCTTTCTAGTTTGTTTGCTTCTTTGTACTCTGTAAGATTTTTCAAAGTATCTTCATTCACATAAAAAGCACGTTTCTTAAAACCTTTTTCAAGCATTCTGTTGTGCCGTTCTTTTTGGCGCTCTGCTGCTGTACTTGCCATTTTTAAATCTCACTGATATATTAGTGCTACTTGCAAGTTTTACTGCTAAATAAGCAGCTTAAAAAATTAAACTTGGTTTATTTTAACTACTTGCTAAGTAATGTTTACTGCCGAATAGGCAGCTTAAAAAACCCCACTCTAGCCAGTGGGGTTTT
>NZ_JAMFKZ010000046.1:0-11546 GCF_023488045.1 Acinetobacter sp. ANC5681 | reverse complement strand
TGTTTCTTGCTCATGGTAAACTCCTAATGAGTATGTATAGTTTACCAAGTTAAACCCTCCTGTTTTTTAAGCACACATCAGTTATTCCTCTGATTTGAGTTGTTGTCGTTGTAACATAATAGGGTGAAGAATCTTTATTACATCCTGTTGGATTATAGCAGCCTATGCATCCTGTTAGACTTGTGGCGATTACGCTAATCAGTAAAGGTGTTTTTATATTCATTATCATGGATGGCATCAATTTTTATTTATTACAGATTTTATCAAACTTGATTGAATTTTGTCTGTTGTGATTGAATAAAGCGGAATCTGATGCTTGATGAATAATTTTAAAAACAAAGGTCGGGATTGTAATGATTTGCGAAAAACCATTTATAAAAATACGCAAGGGCTTTGACCTAAGCAAAAAGAGTTAAATCTTCACGTGTTTAAAGCGTTAAAGTCTTGTTATACTAGCTTCGCATAACAGTTCATAGATGAATTGTAACCCATTTATATAGATGATTTTGCTGAGGCTGCATTCCAATGGTAAACGATGGACAAAACACATCGAATTCACTTAATTTAGAACAAATTCGTAACGATATTGATAGTGTTGATCAACAAATCCAAGAGTTACTTAATCGCCGTGCAACGCTTGCAGAAGCGGTAGCCAAAGCGAAGTTTGCATCCGAAGAAAATCCGCTGTTTTATCGTCCAGAACGTGAAGCTCAGGTGTTACGTAAAGTCATGGAGCGTAACCAAGGTCCTTTATCTGATGCAACCATGGCGCGTTTGTTCCGTGAAATTATGTCAGCATGTTTGGCACTTGAAGCACCACAAAGTATTGCATTCCTTGGGCCTGAAGGCACTTATACCCACTCGGCTGTGTTAAAGCATTTTGGTAAAGATGCCGTTGTACGTCCATTGCCAACGATTGATGAAGTGTTCCGTGAAGTTGAAGCTGGTGGTGCGCATTATGGTGTTGTTCCAGTTGAGAATTCATCAGAAGGTATCGTAAACCACACTTTAGATTGCTTTAAATCATCTACTTTAAATGTGATTGGTGAAGTAGAACTTCGCATTCATCATCAATTTCTCGTATCTGAAAATACTCGTAAAGACAGCATCAAACAGATTTATGCACATCAACAAACCCTTGCTCAATGTCGCAAATGGTTAGATGCGCATTATCCAGGTGTAGAGCGTGTAGCGCTTAATTCAAATGCGGAAGCTGCTCGCCGTATTCGTAATGAGTGGCATTCTGCCGCTATTGCTTCAGATATTGCTGCAAGTATGTATAACTTAGAGATATTACATAGCAACATTGAAGATAACCCTGAAAATACGACACGTTTCCTTGTGATTGGTCGCGAGAAAATTCCACAAAGTGGTAATGATAAAACGTCTTTACTGATCTCTGCACATGATCGTGCGGGTGCTTTATTGGAAATCCTTGCGCCATTTGCTAAACATAAAATTAGTTTGACTAGTATTGAAACTCGTCCAGCGCTTCCTGAGAAATGGGCTTATGTTTTCTTCATTGATTTGGAAGGGCATATTGATCAAGAAAATGTAGCTGCAGCATTAGATGAAATTCGACCTAATGTAAAAGAATTGCGAGTATTGGGTTCATATCCTATCGCTGTTTTATAGTTCAATTTATTTTAAATCCGTTCCAGTCTCCCTCTTTAAAGGGAGATACTTTCCGATCTTTTTTTAAAGAGAGGTTAGAGAGATTTTCAGATAGGCAAAAATGTTTTATGTCTCAACCATTATTTAAGAAAGTTGCATTTATTGGGCTTGGGCTGATAGGGTCGAGTCTTGCTCGTGTGATTGTGGCAGAACAGCTTGCTGGTCAAATTGTTGCGTCAACACGCTCAAAAAAAACATTAGAAGATGCCAAAACACTAGGGCTTATTCAATACGGTTATGCAACACCTGAAGAAGCTGTTCAAGATGCAGATTTAATTGTTTTAGCTTTACCTGTCAGAGCGACGCAAAAAGTACTTGAACAGATCAAACCTTATCTAACTGAAAATGTCATTATCACAGATGTTGGTAGCACTAAAGGTAATGTGGTTGAAGCTGCTAAAGCTGTCTTTGGTGAAAATTTACCTATAGGTTTTGTACCTGGACATCCAATTGCAGGTGCAGAACATACAGGTGTGCATGCGGGTAAAGTTGATTTATTTGCCAATCATAAAGTGATTTTGACGCCACTACCGACTAGTGCAGATTGGGCTGTTGAGAAGTTGATTCAACTATGGTCTGCTGCAAAAGCAGAAGTTATATGCATGGATGTGAAGAAGCATGATGAAGTGCTTGCACATACAAGCCACTTACCACATTTGATGGCATTTAATTTAGTTGAGCAGCTTGCAAACCGTGAAGATAATTTAGATATTTTTCGCTATGCTGCAGGTGGTTTTCGTGATTTCTCACGTATCGCAGCAAGCGATCCTCAGATGTGGCATGACATTTTCTTTGCCAATAAAACTGCAATCTTGAATGCTGTAGAGGGTTTTGAACAGCAGTTATCAGTTTTGAAGAAACTGATTGAACAAGAAGATTCACAAGCATTGATGGGTTTGCTTGGCCATGCGCAAGCTGCACGCCAACACTTTAATCATATGTTAGCCAAAAAACCTTTGATGGAGAAAAACAAGGTGACACAGCAATTTACCATTTTGCCCGGAAAGAAAACATTTACAGGTAAATTCACCGTACCAGGTGATAAGTCTGTGTCACATCGCTCTATCATGTTTGGTGCGATTGCAGAAGGCACAACTCATGTAACAGGTTTCTTGGAAGGCGAAGATGCTTTAGCAACTCTCCAAGCTTTTCGTGATATGGGAGTGAGTATCGAAGGTCCAAAGAATGGTGAAGTGACGATTCATGGCGTTGGAATGCAAGGTCTAAAAGCACCTGCTGGTGCTTTATACATGGGTAATTCAGGCACAAGTATGCGCTTGTTGTCTGGAATGCTTTCTGCTCAAAAATTTGATTCTGTCATGACTGGTGATGCGTCATTGTCGAAACGTCCAATGGAGCGTATTGCTAAGCCACTTCGTGAAATGGGTGCACAAATCCAAACCACAGGTGAAAAAGGTACGCCACCAGTGAGTATCACGGGTAGTCAAGCCCTTAAAGGGATTCAATACGATTTACCAATGGCATCAGCTCAGGTGAAATCAGGAATTTTATTGGCAGGCTTATGGGCTGCTGGTGAAACTTCAGTGACGGAACCTGAACCGACCCGTGATCATACTGAACGTATGCTGCGTGCTTTCGGTTATGATGTGAAAACTGAAGGAAATAAAATCTCGCTTGTGGGTGGTGGTAAATTAGTTGGTACAGATATTCAAGTGCCTTCGGATATTTCATCTGCGGCATTCTTTATGGTGGGTGCGGCTATTACAGAAGGTGCAGATGTTGTCCTTGAAGCAGTGGGCATCAACCCAACCCGTACTGGCGTGATCGAAATTCTCAAGCAAATGGGCGCTGATCTGACTGTTGAGAATGAACGTATTGCAGGCGGTGAACCGATTGCAGATATTCATATCAAAGGTTCAAGAACATTGAAGGGCATTCATATGCCTGAAGATCAAGTACCTTTAGCAATTGATGAATTCCCAGCATTATTCATTGCTGCTGCATGTGCAGAAGGTCAAACCGTATTAACGGGTGCAGCTGAACTTCGTGTCAAAGAGTCTGACCGTATTCAAGTGATGGCAGATGGCTTGAAAATCATGGGCATTGATTGTACGCCAACAGAAGATGGTATTATCATTGAAGGTAAAGGCAAGTCAGGTGACTGGTCGGCAATCTTTGCTGGCGGTGAAATTGAATCTCACCATGACCATCGTATTGCCATGAGTTTCAGTATCGCAGGTTTACGTACTTCAGGTAACATCACGATTCATGGTACGGAAACGGTTGCAACTAGTTTTCCAACCTTTACTGAGCTAGCAAACTCAGCAGGTTTAGATTTACAAGTCGTAAATCAGTAAACGAATTGAGAAATGCAGCATTTAGAATAGCTAAATGCTGCATTTTTTATTTGTTTATACATAAAAATAAGTTGTTAGGTGCAAACATAAAACGTATAAATAATGAAAATGATGAGTTTGGCCATGTACATATCTAATTAGGTCTAAATTTATCAATTTAGTAAAATAAGTAAGACAATCGTCTAATCAATTAATGACAATTGTATATATAATCATTCTTACCGTACGAGTCGATTTTATGCTGCGATCCAGCTAAAAAAATAAAAATAGAGGGAATACCATGAAAACATTGCAATTTATAGCAGATTGCCCTAAACATGGGGTAATTATCATCCACCAAATGAATGCTATATCACGCAAGAATATGTTGCAGCGCTACTCTATAAACAATTAGAACATTATTCTCTGTGAAATCTCTGCCAATTCACAGCAAAAACAAGCTTGGTTTGAACGAATCGAAACGCAGAGTATTATCCGACAGTTGGCTCAAGCCGTAGAAAATAGCTTAAAAGCAGAGCATAGCTTTTCTCAATTTGTATGGAAAAGCTAAGACGATTTTGTCAATAAAATCTTAAATAAAGTGATTTAAGCATCGCCATTTAGGTGTATGGTGTATATTTGTTTAAACACTTTATTTGAGAGTATTGGTGCATGATACAGGTCGATTTTTCTAAATTATCTCCACAAGTAGTTTGGCGACATTTTGAGACCTTATGTACAATTCCTCGACCATCTAAACATGAACAACGGTTAAGACAGCATTTAAAAGATTGGGCAGAACAGCGCAATTTGGAAACCTATGTCGATAACATTGGTAACCTAATTATTCGAAAAGTGGCAACTACGGGTAAAGAACAGGCTGCTGGTGTGATTTTGCAAGGCCATCTGGATATGGTGACACAAGCCAATCGTGGTACCCAGCATGATTTTTTTAAAGATCCAATTCAACCAGTCTTAAAAGATGGTTGGCTGATTGCTGAAAATACCACGCTTGGTGCAGACAATGGCATTGGCGTTGCACTTGCAATGGCGGTATTAGAATCAAATGATATTGCTCATGGGCCGATTGAAGTCCTGTTGACCATTGATGAAGAAGCAGGAATGAGTGGTGCTCGTTTGCTTGAGTCAGGCGTGTTAACTGGACAGTGGCTTTTCAATATTGATACCGAAGAATGGGGTGAGCTGTATCTTGGCTGTGCAGGCAGTATTGACCTAGAAGTGGGACAGACACTTGAATATGAAACAGCACCAAGTGATTTAATCTTTGTAGATTTACTGGTATCAGCTTTGAAAGGTGGTCACTCTGGGGTTGATATTCATTTAGGTCGTGGGAATGCCAATGTCATTCTAGCCCATTTCCTCAATGATTATTTGGCATCATCCAATGGCCGACTGGTTGAGTTTGTCGGTGGATCGGCACGAAATGCCATCCCGCGTGAAGCTGTGGCAACCATTGCAATTAAAGCAGAGCAATTACCCGCGTTGGAAAATGCCGTTGCTGTGGCACAGACTGAATGGCAACAAAAGTTACAGAACATTGATGATCAGCTACAGATCAGCTTACAGCAAAATGCTAACCCGATAAATGAAGTTATAACATTGCAGCAACAGCAAGCTTGGTTGCAAGCATTGGCAAGTTGTCCATACGGGATTGCCCAGTGGAGTAGCGCTTTAGCTGATGTGGTTGAGACTTCGAATAATATTGGTGTGGTCAAATTGACCAAAGATGAAGCGAAAACCTTAATTATGGTTCGTTCGATGGTGAATCAAGAAGCAGTAGCATTTGCTCAAAAGATTCAACAGCACTTTGCCAGTTTTGAAATTCAATCTGAATTAACGCCTTTAGTATCAGGTTGGACACCGAATCCAGAATCGGCTGCATTAAAGTGCTTACAACAGGCTTATCAATCTGCATTTGATATTGAACCTAATCTAAAAGTCATTCATGCAGGTTTGGAGTGTGGCATTATTGCGGAACATTATCCTGATTTACAGATGGTGTCGTTTGGCCCTGATATTCAAGGGGCGCATGCACCAGGTGAGCGTGTGAAAATAGATACTGTAGATAAATGCTGGAAGTTACTGGTGACTGCACTGGAAAGTGTGAAGTAACGAATTAATCCTGAGATCAGACCGATCATCTTGTCTTGGTCTGATCAATCAGTGATAAATATTGAGTTGGTACATGTATTGTTAGCCAAACACCATGTTCTGCTTGATAAAACTCAAAGCCGTGTTTATACATTTGCGGTGTGTTAATTATGAATAGCACAGGCTTACCGTAGTGTTGGCCTACATCGGCTACCGCAACTGCAGCAAAAATCAGACAAGGGATGATTTTGGAGTCAATAAAGATTTTTTCGATCAGTTCCATTAAGAACTTATCGGCTGTCATTGCAGCAATCGCAATCACGGCGTAAATCATGAAAATCCAGAATGAGTATTTTGCCAAACGTTCCCAGTCAAAAGATCGAATCGAAGAACTTTGATTTAAATCATTGGCAACATCGGGCGTAATCGTGCCTTGTTGTTGCCAATATTCAATAGTTTGCTTTAAAAAAGTCCCTGTTTTTTATTTAATTTCATTATTAAAAAATCCGAATGCTCATTTTATCGATATTGATAAAGCAGAAATGGGGCGTTAGGAGTATTTCTTTTAGTAATCGAATGAATATTTTATTATATGTTTCAATGGTTAATATTTGATTTTGTTATTTGAAAGTGGGGATTTTTTGATCTTTTGTTGTCATCCAATAATTGCTTTCATGGTGGAAATCTGAATATGCATAAGGCAGCTCTTCAATAGTTAAACCATTAAGCATATTTTGATACCACTCAATATAGACAGAATTCTTATTTTTGCATTGGTTTAAAAACTCTTGATGTTGTTGAATAAATAGCTCAGTCAGTTCAGTAATATCTTGAGTGATTTCTGTTTTGCGGATATCTCTATTTTTTTGAATCCAGCTAGAAATAATAATGGTAGATGCATTTTTATGGCTATTCAAAAAAGAACATCTCCAATAACAACCAGAAGGAGATAGAGAGGGTCCAACATATAAAGATTCAAATCCTCGTTTGTGCAATTCATGTGCAATATAAAGTGTTTTTTTTAGATTGATGATGTAAAAATCCTTTTTCACTGTCAATGTCCTGTTTTTCTATTTAAGTCTACAGTTTTAAAAAGCGAGCAATCACTTGGCGTAACTGTTTTAGATAACCTGTAAAGAAATGGTTTGCACCTGGCAAAATCGTGATCGGATGTTTTTGTGGTTTTGCCCAAGCAATCATATCTGAAAGCAAGGTGATCTCATCTTGTTCGCCATGTACAAATAAGATATTGCCATCAATTGCTGGGGTTATGTAGTGGCGTAAGTCAATCACTGAGCCTGTTGGCAAGCCACATAACACTAATTGCTTCGGACGTAATTCTTCGCTGAGTTGTGCTTGGCATTTTGCCAGTACATGTGAACCAAAGCTAAAACCACCTGCATAGAAGGTTAAACCTACATGTTTTGCACGGGCATATTCAATCACTGCCATAATGTCATCTGTTTCACCATGACCTTGATCATGTGTACCTTCACTGCCAGCTAAGCCACGGAAGCTAGGACGGTAAACCACGCATCCCATCTCATTAAAAATCTGAGCCAGTAGTACAGGAACTTTATGATGCGGTGTACCACCTTGCAAAGGATGTGGATGGCAGACGACAGCAAAACCTGTGATTTCACCTTGGGGTTGATCTACAAAAATTTCAATTTGACCAACAGGACCTTGGATGAATACTTGCTCAGACATAAGATACGCAATGGATAATGGAAGAATCCACTATTTTACCGATAAAACTGAACGAGAACACGAATTGGCATTAAAAATTATCAACTGATATAGTTTCACCAAGATAAATTTATTCTGATTGATTATGCTTGCTTTAATTTCTCCAGCGAAAACACTAGATTATGAAACTACATTACCGACTGATACATATACTCAGCCTCGTTTGTTGGCGCAATCTCAACAATTAATTGATGTTTGTCGCAAGCTTTCTGCGAGTGAAATCGCATCATTGATGACGGTGAGTGAGAAAATAGCTAACTTAAATGTAGAGCGCTTTCGTGACTGGAATGCAGATTTTGATTTTTCTAATGCACGTCAGGCATTATTTGCATTTAAAGGTGATGTGTACACAGGCTTAGATGCTTATCACCTAAAAGACCGAGAGATTGATTTTGCCCAGCAGCAT
This sequence comes from Acinetobacter sp. ANC5681, assembly GCF_023488045.1. Lineage (NCBI taxonomy): Bacteria > Pseudomonadati > Pseudomonadota > Gammaproteobacteria > Moraxellales > Moraxellaceae > Acinetobacter > Acinetobacter sp. ANC5681. The sequence continues at coordinate 3,308 of NZ_JAMFKZ010000046.1, read as the reverse complement.
TTGCGTATGTTATCTGGTCTTTATGGCTTATTGCGTCCGTTGGATTTGATGATGCCATACCGTTTGGAAATGGGAACTAAACTAAAGAATAGCCGTGGTCATAATCTATATGAATTTTGGGGCAGTATTATCACCGATCAAATTAACCAGGATTTAGCTGAAATTGATGCAAAAGTGTTGGTAAATTTGGCCTCTGACGAATATTATAAATCTGTGAATGAAAAGAAAATTCAGGCAGAAATTATCAAGCCTGTATTCTTGGATCAGAAGAACGGAAAGTATAAAGTTATTAGTTTCTATGCGAAAAAAGCGCGTGGCCTGATGGCGAGATACTTGATTGAAAATAAATTAAGCCAAGTAGAACAATTAAAAGCATTTGATAGTGAAGGGTATTACTTTGATGCTGAAAGTTCATCGAATAAAGAATTGGTCTTTAAGCGAGATGAGCAACACGCAGCTTAGATTTACCTTGGGCAGGGTGGGATGTTAACCAAAGAGCATTTATTAAAACACGCGATATCGTCTGATCAAGTCCGGATTAAAGGGCAATTGACAGAACCGCGGAGTTATGGGGTATATGCGCTACCTTTAGATCGTGATGGAACCAGACGTTTTCGATTTGGTAATCACCCTGTACGCCAGCAAGAACTAAAACATGAGTTTGGCTCCTGTACCTTGTATCAGCTTTTTCTAGAACGTAAAGATGCTGAATTACTGGCAAAGTGGCTGAATAAAGAAATCCAATGAGGATGAGCAATGCCGCAGTATTCATCTACATTAGAAAAATCATGGTTTGAGCTGCATCAGCATTATCATTTTTCAGAGCCGCAGAAAGTTTTTAATAAGTTGATTGCTGCCTACAGTGAAAAGCAACGGGCTTATCATACGCTGCAACATTTATATGAGTGTTTGGCTTTGCTTGACTCGATTCGAGCTGATTTAAATGACGCGGATGCTGTAGCATTGGCGCTCTGGTTCCATGATGCAGTTTATGACCCACAAGCCAAAGACAATGAGCTAAAAAGTGCAGAGCTATTCGAGCAGTATTTGTCTCAAGATTTATCAATAGATATCGTTCAAAAGATTAAGCGATGGATTCTTGCAACCCAAAGGCATGAAGCAACGGATGAGCTAGATTTACAGTTTTTACTGGATATTGATTTAGCGATTCTAGCGGCTTCGTCAGAACGTTTTGCGGAGTATGAGCAGCAGATTCAACAGGAATATGCTTGGGTTGATCCAGATGTCTATTCGATTAAAAGAAAACAAGTTCTAGCGCATTTTTATCAGACTGAACCGCTGTATCAAACTAAATATTTTCAACAGAATTTTGAGCAAAGGGCGAAAGAGAACTTAAAATTTAACCTTTTTTAGAGAATCAAGAATTTCAATAATTCTCTAATAATCTTTCTTTAGTAAAATTCAGATATTAGGACAATAATTTTCATAAAGCGTTGTTAAAACAACCCGTAACTTAGGGTCACTAATTGAATAAAAGATTTGCTTTCCATCCCGACGTGTAGAAACTACATTACTTTTTCTTAACATCATAAGCTGTTGTGACAGGGTAGGTTGTAGGATATGAGTAGCTTCTTCAATTTGAGACACATTTAATTCTTGTTTGGCTAAATGACATAAAATAATTAAGCGATCTGTGTTTGCCAAAGACTTAAGTACATTGACAATAGAGCTTGCAGACTCTCTCATCACGTTGATCTCTATATCCTTTTGCATACTTTTCTCACTACATTCAAGCCGAACTTAGTATAAGGTGAGAAAAACATAAAAATGTATTAAAACTTGAAAAATACAATGGTTTTTTGTGAATATCTATATCAGTGAAACTTATATTTCTCATTAATAACGCTTAGACTTTAAAATTTGAGAGTTTAGATATTTTTAGCAATGTTAGAAATTGTTAAAATTTTATAAATAATAAAATTATGTAATTAATTTAATTAATAAATATAAAAATTTTTAAAATTTTATTTGTACTTTAAGGAAAAATGTATATAATAAAGAACAAGACAGAAAGATCTGTCTTAATAAGAAGGATCGGGATGTGCAATTTGTACGACCGCCAGAGGGTAATATTTTTATTATTCTTTTTCCAACTCAGACGCAAGCGTGAGCCACAATAATAACTATAAATCACGCTTTATTTTTTTATACTTTCAATTTCATATTATTTGTTTTAACTCAGCTTTCTGAGAATTTTAGGATGTTATTTGCTTTTCAAAATTAATTAAATGTTCTACGCGAGTCCAATACTCACTCATTTCAACAGAGTTTTTATTTACATGCGCTTGGATGGTGATTCCATCTAAAATACTTACGATTAATGTAGCTAAGTGTGTCGGGCTTCGAATATCTAAATGAGTCAGTAAGTTTTGGATCAAGGCCGTTAGCCATATTTTATATTGTGTCGCAGGTTCAAGAGTCGAAGGGTAAATTTTAATCACTTCTTCAAATGCTTTTTGGAACATACAGCCGTTAAAGTCTTCGCTTTGGAACCAGGCATTGTACCATTTGAATATCGATTCAATTTGCTCTAAATAATTTGATTGATCACATTGAGCTAATGTTTCATTCAATGAGATTTGAAGGTTAATATTACGTTGAAGTAAACATTCCTCAATAAGCTTTTCCTTCGATGGAAAATATTTATAGAATGTCATTTTTGCAACGCCTGACTCACTAATAATTCGATCAACCCCAATCGAATTGTAGCTATGCGAGTTAAAAAGTTTTAATGCTGTGTTAATAATATCTTCTTTTTTTGACATACAAGCCTCGCATTCGCTCTCTGCTAATATGAGCTGAGCATTATTTGCATTCCATCATGCAATTTTGGCACGAATTTTACATGGTATTAAATAAACATCATAGAAAAAAATAACATTATGTATTTAATTGATTCTTAAATTTACAGTTTATCCATTATTCTTTAGTTAAATATATGAATTAATTAAACTAATTTAAATAAAATGCAGTAATTATAAGGTGGTTTATAATTCTATAATATGAATTTAAACTAATTCACATTTATTTAAAATTATAGACTTCTTTCATAAATCAAAAAACGATCTTCTTCTTGGTTAATATTTGCATCCCAGATTTTTTAGCATTCATGCATAATCTGCAGATGAAATACATCGATTCAAACAAGCTTTCTGATCCTCAGTTCAAGCGATACACCGGCATCTCATAGTCAACCTTCTATTTAATGATGTGTGCTTAAAAAACAGGAGGGTTTAACTTGGTAAACTATACATACTCATTAGGAGTTTACCATGAGCAAGAAACAG
>NZ_JAMFKZ010000045.1:0-13031 GCF_023488045.1 Acinetobacter sp. ANC5681 | reverse complement strand
TCTGTTTCTTGCTCATGGTAAACTCCTAATGAGTATGTATAGTTTACCAAGTTAAACCCTCCTGTTTTTTAAGCACACATCAACAAATATTAATGGCGAAAATGTTTATTCCTGCTGAGTTGTTACTTTCTTTGGCTGAAATAACTTCAGGCAATCCAACTGCCGACACCTTAAATAAAATGAATACGCAAATTACTGAGCTAGTCACCTTAAAGATGCGTTTAAAGCAAGGTGATCCGAGCTTAACCAGTCAGGAAAAAGCTCGTATCCTCACCGTTGCACCTTATAACTTAGATGCATGGGATGGTTATTTTGTTGAGCGTGAAATTTTATACGGCACTTTGGCGCAATTAAATAAAAAAGTTGTTGTACTTGCAGGGGATACCCATAATGCATGGTCTTCTAATTTATATAGTAAAGATGGTGCATTTGTAGGTGTGGAATTGGCAACCAGTTCAGTTTCTTCACCAGGTCTGGAAAAATATTTAAATATTCCATTGGCTCAGCTACAGCAGTTTGAATTTGCATTTACCACCTTGATTGATGAGCTGAACTATTGCAACTTAAACCAACGAGGTTATCTCATGGTTCAGTTTGATGAAACTCAGGTACAGTCACAGTGGGTTTATGTGGATTCAATCAAAAAATCTGAATATAGCATTGATACAGCCAGACAATATCAGCTCAGTTTTGATAAGAATTTGTTGCCAGTGAAAGCAGGGCAGCAAGTTGCTTAAACGATTGATACATCGAGCCAAACGTTAATGTTTGGCTTTTTTATTTTTAAATTTCAGACATAAAAAAACCAGCATTAAGCTGGAATTTTTAGCACCAAATTTCATTTGATGAAAAATGGTGCCCGAGGCCAGACTCGAACTGGCACGCTTTGTGGGCGGGGGATTTTAAATCCCCTGTGTCTACCGATTTCACCACTCGGGCTTTAAAACCAAATTTGGAGGCGGGGGTCGGAATCGAACCGGCGTACACGGAGTTGCAGTCCGCTGCATGACCATTCTGCCACCCCGCCATCATTTGGTGATGCACATATTAGCAACCTTTAGAAAAAAAACAATAGTGTTTGCCGTGAATATGCACATAAAAACAACATCTAAAAGAATATTGGTTAAATTATCATGTATTATTTACGCAATTGATTCATACCCACTTTGGAGATGCGCTGTGGCATTGGTTTTAGACGGTCGTGCGTTGGCAACACAAATCGAAGCTGATTTGTTGGTTCGTGTAGAAGCATTAAAAGCAAAAACGGGACGTACCCCAATTTTGGCAACAATTTTGGTTGGTGATGATGGTGCATCGGCAACGTATGTGCGTATGAAAGGCAACGCTTGCCGCCGTGTCGGTATGGATTCACTTAAAGTTGAGCTTCCAAAAGAAACCACAACAGAGCAATTATTGGCTGAGATTGAAAAATTAAATGCTAATCCTGATGTGCATGGTATTTTGTTGCAGCATCCAGTGCCTGAACAAATTGATGAAAGAGCATGTTTTGATGCTATTTCATTAGCTAAAGATGTGGATGGCGTGACTTGTCTAGGTTTTGGCCGTATGGCTATGGGTGAAGCAGCCTATGGTTCTGCGACACCTGCGGGTATTATGACAATCTTGCAAGAAAACAAGATCGAGATCGCGGGTAAACATGCAGTTGTGGTCGGTCGCTCAGCGATTTTAGGCAAACCAATGGCAATGATGTTATTACAGGCGAATGCGACAGTAACTATTTGCCACTCACGTACTCAAAACTTAGCTGAATTGGTAAAACAAGCAGATATCATTGTCGGTGCGGTGGGTAAAGCTGAGTTGATTCAAAAAGACTGGATCAAGCAAGGTGCAGTTGTTGTAGATGCAGGTTTCCACCCGCGTGATGGCGGTGGTGTCGGTGATATTCAATTAGTGGGAATTGAAGAGATTGCTTCTGCTTATACACCAGTTCCAGGTGGTGTGGGGCCAATGACGATTACGACTTTGATTCGTCAAACTGTTGAAGCTGCTGAAAAAGCATTAGTTTAAAGATTAATAGCCCCTCGATAAGAGGGGTTTTTTAGAATTAAAGATATATGAGTTGTACATTTCAATTTGAGAAAGCCCCTGAATATTTACTTCAAGCATTACATGAAGTCATCCCTAATACGGATCTACTAGCACAGCAGCTTCCTGAAACACCTATATCGTTATGGTTGATTCCACCAGTTTTTCCAACGGATCGTTTGGATGATGAGGTGATTCGTCGTATTTGGAATGAGACACCGTATTGGATTTTCTGTTGGGCATCTGGTTTAGCGATGGCACAGTGGTTACTCGCTGAGCCACATCATGTTAAAGATAAAGTGGTCTTGGATTTTGGTGCAGGTTCGGGCGTAGTTGCAATTGCTGCAAAAATGGCAGGTGCGAAGCGTGTGATCTGTTGTGATATTGATCCAGTAAGTCTTGCGTCATGTCGTGAAAATGCTTTGTTGAATGATGTTGAACTTGAATATTTGGATGATTTATATAAAGCCGAGCAAGTGGATGTATTGCTCGCTGCGGATGTCCTGTATGACCAATGTAATCGTTTCTTCTTGGATGAATTTCTTAAGTTCGCACCTGAAGTTTGGGTTGCCGATAGCCGAGTTAAAAACTTTAGCCATCCTCAATATATGAAAATTGATGAACGCAGTGCAACGACTTGGCCTGACTTGGATGAATCCAAAGAGTTTAGAAATGTGAGTTTTTACCGCACAAAATAAATAATGTTTAATCTAAAAATAATCAGTGTTGAGACTATCAAATCTCAACACTATTTTCCTCTTACTCATGCTAAAACATTCAGTTGAAATAGAAATAATCTTCAAAAGGAAAGAAAATGAATATTCAACAGGTTGATGATAATAAACATGGGATATTTAAGCTGTTCAACGGTGAAACAGTAGCTGGTGAAATGGCTTACACATGGGCTGGGATACTTGTTAATTATTGATCACATTGATTTGAACGATCAATTTCGAGGGCAAGGATTAGGTCGAAAACTTTTAAATGAGTTAGTTACTTTTGCAAGAAGTCGCAACATTAAAGTCATTCCTTTATACCCATTTGCAAAGTCGGTTTTCGATAAAGACCTATCAATTCTTGATGTCTTGAAGATATAAAATATATAGGATGTATAAAGCTAAAGAAAAACTTATGCATCCATGATTATTATTTATTCAGAACAAGTATAGCGAATGACTTTAAGTGTAGTCGGGCGTGCTTCAAGTGCTTGGCGTGTTGCATATCCTTCACTGTTATTGAAATCAGGTGAATTAGAAAGTCCAAAAGTTGCACGACTATTTCCAAGTTTTACGCCGTATTGTTCTTGTTGTGTAGGATTCATAATTTCATTCACACTGAGTATTGAAATTTTATAAGTTTTTCCTACGCCTAAAACTTGGTTGCATGCATGTTGTAATTTCTTTTGATCTAAATCTTGATTGGTACGTGCTGCAAGGGTGTAAGCAATCGTGGCTGAAGTTGTTGTTTTATTTTCTATTTGATAGCCCGTCACGCCGTTAAATTTGTGTGGTGTACTTTGACATGCAGTGATCACAAGTGTACTTGTAACAATAATGAATAAATTGGTTTTTTTCATATCTATGATCCTATTATTTCCATAATTAGTATGGCATAAAATAAGGTTGTTATTGTGAGTAATCTTTGAAATTGGCGCTATTCATCGTATTGAGGTTCAAAGTTAAAGAAAGAATTTTCGTTTTCGAACAATTTTGCATATAATCTGCCAAGTTTTTTATTTAATACAGAAGTCGTTGCTTTATTGCAGTATTTTTGCCCGTTTTAACGGGCATTTAGTTTATTGGTCTGCTATAAGGCAAGTCTGGATAGGTGTGTCATGATCTCTACAGATAGTCAAAAAAAATATGTGGTTGCGTTTGACCAAGGTACAACAAGTTCACGAGCAATCGTGTTGGATCATGATGCAAATGTTATTAGTATTGCTCAGCGCGAGTTCACGCAAATCTACCCACAACCAGGTTGGGTTGAGCATGATCCTATGGAAATATGGGCAACTCAAAGTGCAGTTTGGGTTGAGGCGCTAGCACAAGCGGGTATTTCAAGTGACCAAATTGCTGCAATCGGGATTACTAACCAACGTGAAACCACGATCATTTGGGATAAGAAAACTGGTAAGCCGATTTATAATGCTATTGTTTGGCAAAGCCGTCAAAGCAATGAAATTTGTAATCAGTTACATCAAGATGGTTGGGATGATTATGTTCGAAAAGTAACGGGCCTAGTCATCGATCCATATTTTTCAGCAACAAAAATAAAATGGATTCTTGATCATGTTGAAGGAAGTCGTGAGCGTGCAGAGCGCGGTGAGCTTTTGTTTGGTACGGTGGATACGTGGTTGATTTGGAAATTGACCAATGGTCAAGTTCATGTGACAGATTATACCAATGCTTCACGTACCATGCTGTTTAATATAGAAACATTGGAATGGGACGACAAACTTTTAGAAGCTTTAAACATTCCAAAAGTAATGTTACCAACTGTGCGTAGCTCATCTGAGGTCTATGGATACACACATACCATTAGTGGTCAGGAAGTTGGAATTCCAATTGCAGGTATTGCGGGGGATCAACAAGCTGCATTATTTGGACAAATGTGTGTAGAAGTCGGGCAGGCCAAGAATACCTATGGGACGGGTTGTTTCTTATTGATGAACACAGGGAAGCGTATAGTTCAATCTGAACATGGTTTGTTGACTACCATTGCATGTGGTGCAAAAGGTGAAGTGAATTACGCTCTAGAAGGTGCTGTGTTTAATGGTGGATCATGTGTGCAATGGTTGCGTGACGAACTCAAAGCGATTAATGATTCGTATGATTCTGAATATTACGCAACCAAAGTGAAAGATAGTAATGGCGTATATGTTGTGCCTGCATTTACAGGTTTGGGTGCGCCGTATTGGGACCCAACCGCACGTGGTGCGATCTTGGGTATTACACGTGGTGTGAGTATTGAGCATATTATTCGTGCGACCTTAGAGTCAATTGCTTATCAAACACGCGATGTATTAGATGCAATGCAACAAGACTCTGGCGAAAAGTTGCGGACACTCCGCGTAGATGGTGGTGTAACAGCGAATAACTTCTTGATGCAATTCCAAGCGGATATTCTTTCGACTTCAGTTGAACGTCCAGCAATGAAAGAAACGACAGGGATGGGAGCCGCATTTTTGGCTGGTTTAGCTGTCGGTTTCTGGTCGGATTTAAATGAATTGAAGAGTAGAATGTCGATCGAACGAACCTTTATACCTGAATGCAGTCAGGATCAAACTGAAAAATTGTATAAAGGTTGGTTAAAAGCTGTCGGACGTACTCGAGATTGGGCAGAAGATTAAGCTAAAATAGCCGGATATAATATGCCGTAAATAAAACAGGATTGATGAGCATGAGCTTGATACTACGCCAACAAAAAACCCTCGAATTAGTACGAGAGCGTGGTTATATTAGTATTGAAGAACTTGCTCAACATTTCGATGTTACACCTCAAACGATTCGTCGTGATATTAATCAATTAGCGGATGAAGGGCTTTTGCGCCGTTATCATGGCGGCGCTGCGCATGATTCAAGTGTTGAAAATACAGAATATACGATGCGTGTCGGGCATATGCTTGAGCAAAAAAGAACAATTGCTGAAGCTGTTGCTGCTGCCGTTCCAAATCACGCTTCTTTATTTATTAATATTGGCACCACAACCGAAGCGATTGCTCATGCACTACTGAATCACACGGGCTTAAAAGTCATTACTAATAACCTGAATGTTGCAAAGACCCTGAGCACAAAAGAGGATTTTGAAGTTCTGATTGCCAGTGGTCGTGTTCGTCCAGATGGTGGTGTCATTGGTCAAGCAACCGCTGATTTTTTCAAACAGTTTAAAGCAGATTATGCGCTTATCGGGATTAGTGGAATTGAAGAAGATGGCACATTGCTTGATTTTGATTTTCAGGAAGTGTGTGTCTCTCAAGAAATTCTTTCAAGTGCACGCCAAGTTTTTTTAGCCGCGGATAGCAGTAAATTTGGGCGTAATGCGATGATTCGATTAGGTTCACTTAAGCAAGTGGATTGTATTTTTACTGATCAACAGCCAAATGAGCAATTTATAAAAACCATCCGAGAGTTAGATGTTGGTTTGATTGTTGCAAAATAAATATTCATTTTCGAAAAATTGTTACTTTTCTTGAGTTAATCAACTTAACTCAAGATATATTCAATAAAAACTATATTTTTCTTATAAATAAATGCGGTTACCGTGTTTCTGAACTGTTAGTTTCTCCATTGAATTTTACCATTTATCTAAAAGTGTCGATAGATTGGCATTTTTTGATCTATTTTTTATTGTTTATTTTCGATTTATATGTTTAAATTTTCATTATCGAAAAATAATGAAAAATTTGTGGTGATCTATGCAAACTTCTCCTCAGACAAATGAAAAAATCTATGACCTTGCGGTCATTGGTGGTGGTATCAATGGTGTTGGTATTGCGGCTGATGCTTCAGGACGCGGTTTATCGGTATTCTTGTGTGAAAAAGATGATTTAGCCAGTCATACTTCGTCTGCAAGCAGTAAGCTCATTCATGGTGGTTTACGTTATTTAGAACACAAAGAATTTCGTTTAGTACGTGAAGCGTTAGCTGAGCGTGAAGTGCTATTGGCTAAAGCTCCACATATTATTCGCCCAATGCGTTTTATTATGCCGCATCGCCCACATCTTCGCCCTGCATGGTTGATTCGCACGGGTTTGTTCTTCTATGACCATTTAGGTAAGCGTGAGAAATTATTGGGTTCAAATAATGTCTATTTTAAAGAAAATAGCCCTTTAAATTCTGCGATAACACGTGGTTTTGAATATTCTGACTGTGCTGTTGATGATGCTCGTTTGGTTGTACTTAATGCGATGCATGCCCGTGAAAAGGGTGCTGATATCGTAACTCGTACTCGTTGTTTGTCTGCACGAAGAGATGGGCAGTATTGGATTGTTGATTTAGAAAATGAAAATTGTCAATTCCAAATTAAAGCAAAGGCACTGGTCAATGCTGCTGGCCCTTGGGTCGCAAAATTCATCAAACAAGATTTAGAGCTCAAATCACCTTACGGTATTCGCTTGATTCAAGGTAGTCATATCATTGTACCGAAACTGTATGAAGGTGATAAAGCATTTATTATGCAAAATGATGACCGCCGTATTGTCTTCGCAATTCCTTATTTAGATCAATACACCATGATTGGAACTACGGATCGTGAATACCAAGGTGATCCTGCGCAAGTACAAATTACTCAAGCAGAAACAGATTATTTGCTTGAAGTGAGCAATGCTCATTTCAAAAAACAGCTTACTCAAGCGGATGTTATTTGGACATTTGCTGGGGTACGTCCACTCTGTGATGATGAATCAGATAATCCATCAGCGATTACCCGTGACTATACTTTGGCTTTGTCCAAAGGTGAGGTGGGGCAGGCCCCATTACTTTCCGTATTCGGTGGAAAATTAACAACATATCGTAAATTGGCTGAGTCAGCTATGCAGCAGTTAAAAGCATTTTTCCCTGAAATGAAGGGGAGTTGGACTGCAACAGAAGCTTTACCTGGTGGCGAAAATATGGAGTCTGTTGAACAGTTGATGCGAGAAATTCGTGCACAAGTCACTGATGCATCAGAAGATTTAGTTAAGCGTTGGGCATCAGCTTATGGCTCACGTATTTGGAATATCTTGGGCGAGGCTGTTTCAATTGATCAGCTTGGACTGAGTTTTGGACATGGATTATTTGCTAAAGAAGTGGATTACTTATGTCGATTTGAATGGGTAACAACTAGCGAAGATATTCTTTGGAGACGTTCCAAATTGGGCTTGAGTTTTACACAAATTGAAATGAATCAATTAGATGCTTATTTAGTATCTAAACAGCAAGAGCCGCATGCCGCTTAAAAAATTGTATAGCCGTACTGTCTTTAAAGAGCCTTTTATCTAACGTTGGAGTTAAGGGCGCGTTTTCGGCGCATGCCGAAAACGTCGACCCTTGAACGAGTTGTTAGGTGAGTGGCCATTACCGCAGAAGGCTCGATATCATATCTGAGGAAAATACGCTCATCTCTTTTACATCTTTAACTGTAAGGCTGGCTTGGGCATTAAGCTGGCGTGGCATCATTTCTTTTAGACTAACTATTACTTTCGCAGCCTCTTTATCTAGATTGAGCTTACTTATGAGACGTGATGTTGGAACGCAAACCACATCAGATATATGTGATTTATCTTTATCTGGAACTAAGAATAATGTGACAGATGTATCTACATTGAGGTGTGGGTGATCTAGAAGTATTTCACTGTAGCGAACGATATCAATCCAGATGGATGTGCCTTTCTTGAGCTCTATTGAGTAATTATTCCAAGATGCATCGGCATAGCGGCCCATTTCGCATTTGAAGCCAAGACCTTTGCATGCATCTGATTCATAGCTGCTTTTCTTCGCGACCCATGAGCCTTCGAGATTTCCCACGACAGAATCAATGTGTGCTCTGAGATCAAGGTACATTCCGCTCACCTAACTACTCTTATGCGGCAGAGGTGACACATCAGATGCTAAAATTTGCTGCATAAGACGCCTATTTAATGAAGTATTAAACAAAATAATATTGATTTATTTGAACTAAAAACTATCATTAAATCATAAAAATAACAAGGATAATAAAATGTCAGTTCACCAGCCCAAACGATAAGCTGTCGTATTATCGCTTTCTCAACTACTTACAAATGTGTTGCACTTCGTTACTTGATCAGCCAAATAAAAGGCCACCTAAGTGACCTTTTAAATCTCCCTGAACCCCTCTTTAATCAAGAGGGAAACTAGAGTGATTAAGCAGATTTAACAGCTGCTAATAATTCATTTTGACGATCTTTAAGTGCTTGTGGTAAACGATCACCAAGTTTAGTAAATAACTCAGTGTGGCTTTCAAGCTCTTTGATCCATTGGTCTTTGTCTTGTGCTGTAACAGTTTCGAATTGCTCTTTAGAGAAGTCGATACCTGTCCAGTTCAATTGTTCATAAGTTGGAACGTAACCAATAGGAGTTTCAGTTGCTTCAGCACGACCTTCACAACGATCAATAATCCACTCAAGAACACGCATGTTTTGACCGAAACCAGGCCATACGAAATTGCCTTCAGCATCACGACGGAACCAGTTTACATTGAAGATTTTTGGTAATTTGTTACCAGCAGCTTCTGCTTTAGCGCCAACTTCTTGACCAAGTTGTAACCAGTGACCGAAGTAATCAGCCATGTTATAACCAGCGAAAGGAAGCATTGCAAATGGGTCACGGCGAACAATACCTTGTTGACCAACAGCAGCAGCAGTTGTTTCTGAACCCATTGTTGCAGCTTTATAAACGCCATCAACCCAGTCAAAAGCTTCAGTCACTAAAGGTACTGTATCTGCACGACGACCACCGAAGATGAATGCAGAGATTGGTACACCTGCTGGATTTTCCCAGTCAGCATCAATAGAAGGGCATTGACCAGCTGAAACTGTAAAGCGAGCATTTGGATGAGCCGCTTTTTCACCTTCAACGTGAGGCTGACCTTTCCAGTTGGTTAAGTTTGCTGGAACTTCTTTAGAAAGACCTTCCCACCAAATTTCACCGTTATCTGTTACAGCAACGTTCGTATAGATAACATCTTTAGTTAATGTCACCATACAGTTCGGGTTGGTTTTGGTATTTGTACCAGGTGCAACACCGAAGAAACCTGCTTCTGGATTGATTGCATATAAACGACCATCTTCACCTGGTTTGATCCAAGCAATATCGTCACCTACAGTTTCAATCTTCCAACCTTCATAACCTGCTGGTGGAATCAACATAGCAAAGTTGGTTTTACCACACGCAGAAGGGAATGCCGCAGCGATGTAGTGTTTCTCACCTTGTGGATTGGTTACGCCTAAAATAAGCATGTGCTCAGCTAACCAACCTTGCTCACGACCCATTGCAGAAGCAATACGTAAAGCTAGGCATTTTTTACCAAGTAAAGCATTACCACCATAACCAGAACCGTAAGACCAGATTTCACGAGTTTCTGGGTAATGAACAATGTATTTTTCATTGTTACATGGCCAAGCGACATCTTTTTGACCATCTTTCAATGGAGCAGCAACCGTATGAACACATGGGATAAACTCACCATCTGTACCTAATACGTCATAAACTGCTTTACCCATACGCGCCATTTTTGTCATGCTGACAGCAACGTAAGGTGAATCTGTTAATTCGATACCGATGTGTGCAATATGGCTTCCTAAAGGACCCATAGAGAAAGGAACGACGTACATGGTACGACCTTCCATTGCGCCATCAAATAAGCCGTTTAATTTCGCACGCATTTCAGCAGGCGCAACCCAGTTGTTTGTTGCACCAGCATCTTCTTGATTTTCAGAGCAGATATATGTGCGATCTTCAACACGAGCAACATCAGAAGGGTCAGAATTTGCAAGATAAGAACCAGGATGTTTTTCTTGGTTAAGTTGTTGCATGGTGCCGTTAGCGATCATCAAGTCGATCAGACGTTGATATTCTTCCGCGCTTCCGTCACACCATTCGATTTTTGCTGGTTTGGTTAATTTTGCAATTTCTTCCACCCATGCAATAAGCTTAGGGTGACGAACGAATTCTGGTGCGTTCACTTGGGTCATGGTGATGCCTTTTTAAAGTGTGTACGACGTACAATTCTATTCATTGGATGACAATGAAAATAGATGAAGTAAAAAAAGTGGCTGTATTAAAGCATAAAATCGTAAAAAAAATAAGACTACCGTGTTTGATAGAGTCTTAATCTAAGAGTGTATATTTATGGGTAACATATTGTTTTTGCGTAAATTGAGTATTTTTTGGTTCTATATGTAATTTTTTTATGTGTATTATTTTTATTTTAAATTATTATTAAAAACAATTAGATAGATTTGTTTATTTTTTTTGAGAATTATTATTGATAAATTGAATAATGCTCATCCAAAATTTACATAAACAAACTTTTAATTGTTGATTTTATAAACAAAAATACTGGTGATTTATCTTTAAGGCTGTTAGGTATGATTCAGAATTTACGGCCCTTGTCCATAATTTACAATCAAAAATCTGGCTTTCATGCAGCACAGCAAGAAGACCAATATGAAGCTCTTATGGCTTTTTGGAGTCAGAAAGGATTTGAAATTCAGGTATTTGAATTAAATTCGCACATGAATTTTGATGAAATGATGAATAATATTTTATCTCGACATCAACAGGAACATGCGCGTGGGGTAGTTGTTGCTGCAGGTGGTGATGGTACATTAAATGCCGTAGCAAAAAAGTTAATGCATACCAATATTCCAATGGGAATAATGCCCTTAGGTACGTTTAATTATGTTGCACGTGCTTTAGATATTCCGATTGATGTGGCTCTAGCAGCAGAAGTAATCGCAGTGGGTCAACCGCGCGAAGTTCATGTTGCAACGATTAATGATCAAATTTATTTGAACAATGCCAGTTTAGGTTTGTATCCTTTATTCATTAAGAAGCGTGAACTTTATAACCAGTATTTAGGGCGCTTTCCATTACATGCTTATACTTCGGCGTTAGATGTGTTACTGCGCGAACATAAATCATTAAAACTCGCACTCACGGTTGATGGGAAAAAATATCCTGTAGTTACTCCGTTAATATTCTTTGGTAATAATCAGTTGCAATTAGAGGATATGAAATTAAGAGTGGCTGAATGTGCTGCAAAAGGCAAGTTAGCTGGAGTTGTTGTTGCTAAAAGTGACCGAATCAGTTTATTAAAAATGCTATGGAAACTTGTTCAAGGTGAAATTGATCAAGCATCGGACGTCTATTCTTTTTGTGCCGAACAAATACATGTTGACTGTAAAAAGGCCAAACTTACTGTTGCAGTCGATGGGGAATTAGTGGATATGCAACCACCTTTAAAATTCTCAGTAAAAAAATCAGCCTTGAAAGTGATGGTTCCAAATGTTGTTACACCTATCTGATCTACATTTTGGTACTGAACGTGAAGAATGTATTCAAGCGATACGACTGTTTTGCCAACAAAAACGCCCAGAGGCAATTGTAATCAGTGGTGATTTAACCCAGCGTGCGCGTTTCAAGCAATTTTATGATTGCCGTCAGTTTTTAGATTCTTTACATATCCCATATCTTGTTGTGCCGGGTAATCATGATATTCCGCTTTATCATGTCTGGAATCGCTTCTTCTCTCCATTTGTACGTTACCAAGCATTTTTTGGCCGTTTAGAGTCCACTTTAGAAACGGAGCATTTTTATATTGTTGGCATGAATAGTATTCGTCGGAGATACCATACCCGAGGGCATATTTCTCTTGAGCAAATTCATGAAACGGATACCAAGCTGAAAAATGCACCCACAAATAAAATAAAATTGGTCACTTTCCATCAGCCTTTTTATACCTTCCCAAATGAGCATGGAGATAAGGATTGTCCTGTGCTTGCTAAAATTGCATTAGAACGTTGGGGTGAGACAGGGTTGTTTGGTTTATTACATGGGCATCTACACAAAGTTGCTGTTCATGATTTAAATCAAATTTTTCAATTGGGATTTAACCATCCTATTTTGGATATTCATGCTGGAACAGCAACTTCAAATCGTTTGCGTTTTGGGTTTTCAAATAGTTTTAACGTGATTTTAGATGACGGAACAATTGAGCATTATTGGTTTGATGAGCGCTTGGGAAAGTTTAAAAACTTATATAGTCAAACCGCTTAATTACCCATACACTCGTTAAAGAAACGACAAAAAAGCTTATCTATAGGACTTACGCATTGACGGATTCAAAAAATACTTTGTACACGACAAATTTCATAGGGCCCTTGTCCTATCAGGCTTTTTCTTCCTTAAAATTGCTAGCACTTTCTTAAATTCTTCTTTTTTTCCAAAACCAATCAAACGTAGAATAGCCATTTGAACATAGTCCAA
>NZ_JAMFKZ010000044.1:0-13227 GCF_023488045.1 Acinetobacter sp. ANC5681 | reverse complement strand
GTTTCTTGCTCATGGTAAACTCCTAATGAGTATGTATAGTTTACCAAGTTAAACCCTCCTGTTTTTTAAGCACACATCAAAGTCGATTATTGGGGTAAACGTGGGTGGCTTTTGATCTCCGTTAATTACCGATTAGTTCCAAATGCAACCGTACAGCAACAGACTCAAGATATATCAAATGCTTTACTCTATATTCAAAAACATGCAAATGATTGGCATGCAAACTCAAAACGGCTTATTTTGGTAGGGCATTCTGCTGGTGCACATTTAGTCAGCTTAGTTACAGTACGGCCCTCGTGGTTAACTCCACAACCGCAACCTTGGCGAGCAACCATTGCCTTAGATAGTGCTGCTTACGATATCGAAAAAATAATGCAAAATCGGCACGCTCGATTTTATGATCGAGCCTTTGGCCAACAACCTGAAAACTGGAAAGCTCTATCTCCGATCTTACAACTACATCAAAGTTTACCTGCATTTCTTGCTGTTTGCTCAACCACTCGCCCTGATCAACCCTGTATACAGGCTCAACAATTTATTCAGCAAGCACAAAAACTCGGGACATACGCACAATTATTATCACTCCCACTTTCACATCGTGAAATAAATAGATCTTTGGGAGAAGATAATGCATATACCCAACAAGTGAATCAATTTATACAATCACACTAATTTATATCTATGAAAACTTAGTTTAGTTTTCTAAATACAATCATTTTGCTATTTTCAAACATAAAAAAGGCACCCAAAGGTGCCTTTTTTAATTCGTTAAGACTTAGAACTGGTCTGAGTTCAACGCTTGACTAAATGCTTGGTCAACTTCACTGAAATCATTATGAAGTTCAAATTCAGCAGCTTCGGCCTCTTGACGACGACGCTCTAAGTGATACGCAAGACCTGTACCCGCTGGGATCAAGCGACCCACAACAACGTTTTCTTTCAAACCACGTAAATCATCTTCTTTACCTGTTACAGCCGCTTCAGTTAACACACGAGTTGTTTCCTGGAACGATGCAGCAGAAATGAATGAGTCAGTAGAAAGCGACGCTTTAGTAATACCCATCAATTGACGTTCAAACTTCGCTGGGAACTTGTTCTGAGCCAAGACAGCTTGGTTCTCTTGAACAACGCGGATGTAATCCACTTGCTCGCCTTTGATGAAACTTGTATCACCGCCATCAGTGATATCAACTTTACGCAACATTTGACGTACAACAACTTCGATGTGCTTATCGTTGATTTTTACACCTTGGAGACGGTAAACGTCTTGAACTTCGTTCACGATGTAGTTAGTTAATGCTACTTCACCTTTCAAACGCAAGATGTCATGTGGGTTTTGTGGACCATCAGAAATGGTTTCGCCACGGTTCACATGCTCACCTTCGAACACGTTAATGGTACGCCATTTTGGAATCAATTCTTCGTAGATCTCAGAACCATCATCAGGGCTAATCACTAAACGGTTCTTACCTTTAGTCTCTTTACCAAAGCTTACCACACCTGATACTTCTGCAAGAATCGCGTGTTCTTTCGGTTTACGTGCTTCAAATAAGTCAGCTACGCGTGGAAGACCACCGGTAATATCACGGGTACGTGAAGTTTCTTGTGGTACACGACCAAGTACATCACCCACACCAATCGTTGCGCCATCACGAACGGTTACAATCGTATTTTGTGGTAAGAAGTAGAATTGTTCGCCACCATCTGTTGTATCCAACACAATTGCAGGACGTAAATCTTTACCAGAAGCAGGACGAGCTGTTACAGGCAAAATTTCAACAGTGGTCATACCCGTTGCATCATCAGTTTTCGATGTTGCAGTTACGCCATCAGCGATCTGGCTGAAACGCGCTTTACCAGCAACTTCGGTAACAAGTGGATGTGTATGTGGATCCCAAGTCGCCACGATACCGCCCGCTTCTACAGCTTCACCATCTTTCAACAAGATGCTTGCACCGTAAGGAAGTTTATAACGTTCACGCTCACGACCTAAGTCATCTGCAATACCGATTTCACCTGAACGTGAAACTGACACTAAGTGACCTTTGGCATGTTGTACAGTTTTCACATTGTGGAAACGCACAGTACCTTTGTTACGGACTTGAACACTGTTTGCAGCAGACGTTCGGCTTGCAGCACCACCCACGTGGAAGGTACGCATCGTTAACTGTGTACCCGGCTCACCAATTGATTGTGCAGCCATTACACCGACTGATTCACCTGGGTTCACCAAGTGACCACGTGCAAGGTCACGACCATAACAACGCGCACATACACCGAAGGTAGATTCACAAGCGATAACTGAACGTACTTTCACTTCATCGACACCCGCTTCTTCAAGCTGAGCAGCAATTTTCTCGTCAATTAACGTACCACGTGGAAGTACAACTTCATCATCAGATGCACGACGTACATCTTCAGCAGTTACACGACCTAATACGCGATCGCGTAATGGTTCAATAACGTCACCACCTTGAATGAATGGTGTCATCACTAGGCCACCCGCTGTACCACAGTCAGATTCAGTAATAACCAAATCTTGTGCTACGTCTACAAGACGACGTGTCAAGTAACCCGAGTTCGCAGTTTTCAATGCGGTATCCGCCAAACCTTTACGTGCACCATGTGTTGAGATGAAGTACTGAAGTACTGTCAAACCTTCACGGAAGTTTGCTTTAATTGGGGTCTCAATGATCGAGCCATCCGGCTTCGCCATCAAACCACGCATACCAGCAAGCTGACGGATCTGCGCCGCACTACCACGGGCACCCGAGTCAGACATCATATAAATCGAGTTGAATGATTTCTGTTTCTCGTCTTCACCTTGTTTGTTTTTAACAAGGGTATAAGACAAGTTATCCATCATCGCTTTCGCAACTTGGTCGTTTGTACGCGCCCAAATATCGACAACTTTGTTATAACGCTCACCTGCAGTTACGAAACCTTGCTCAAACTGTTGTTCGATTTCACGAACTTCGGTTTCAGCTTTATCGATAATCGTATGCTTGGTTGGTGGAATCAACATGTCTTCCATACCAACAGATACACCTGAACGCGTCGCTTGACGGAAGCCCAAATACATCAATTGGTCAGCGAAGATAACAGTATCTTTCAAACCAAGTTTGCGGTAGCAAGAGTTGATTAACTTAGAGATGTTTTTCTTAGTCATCTCAAGGTTGATCATATCGAAGCTTAAACCTTGTGGAACGACTTCCCATAACAAGCAACGACCAGGTGTTGTATCAACAATAATGGTTTGCTTTTCACGCTGACCGTTTTCATCAATTACAGTTTGATGTACACGTACTTTTACACGTGCATGGATCGCAACTTTACCCGTTGCTAATGCACGGTTAACTTCGTGAGTATCGGCAAACACCATGCCTTCACCTTTGGCATTTACCGCATCACGTGTGATGTAGTAAAGACCCAAGACAACGTCCTGAGAAGGAACGATGATCGGCTCACCATTTGCAGGTGACAAGATGTTGTTGG
The DNA here is from genome assembly GCF_023488045.1 of Acinetobacter sp. ANC5681. NCBI lineage: Bacteria > Pseudomonadati > Pseudomonadota > Gammaproteobacteria > Moraxellales > Moraxellaceae > Acinetobacter > Acinetobacter sp. ANC5681. Next base: position 9,732 of record NZ_JAMFKZ010000044.1, on the reverse strand, counting down.
TCGACATCATCAACGCACGTGCTTCTAACTGTGCTTCCAATGTCAATGGAACGTGTACCGCCATTTGGTCACCATCGAAGTCGGCGTTAAACGCAGCACATACGAGTGGGTGAAGACGAATTGCCTTACCTTCGATCAGAATAGGTTCAAATGCTTGAAGACCTAGACGGTGAAGTGTTGGCGCACGGTTCAACATGACTGGATGTTGACGAATTACAGAAGCTAGAACGTCCCAAACTTCTGGCGTTTCGCGCTCAACCATTTTCTTCGCAGCTTTAATGGTTGTTGCTTGGCCAGATGCTTGTAGTTTCGCGAAAATAAATGGCTTAAATAATTCAAGTGCCATCTTCTTCGGAAGACCGCATTGGTGAAGACGTAAAGTAGGACCTACGGTAATGACCGAACGACCAGAATAGTCAACACGCTTACCAAGTAAGTTTTGACGGAAACGACCTTGTTTACCTTTGATCATATCTGCCAAAGATTTCAATGGACGTTTGTTCGAACCTGTAATTGCACGACCACGACGACCGTTATCAAGCAACGCATCAACAGACTCTTGTAACATACGTTTTTCGTTACGTACGATGATGTCTGGCGCAGCAAGGTCAAGAAGACGCTTCAAACGGTTGTTACGGTTGATCACACGACGATATAAATCGTTCAAGTCTGAAGTCGCGAAACGACCACCTTCAAGTGGTACAAGCGGACGTAAGTCTGGTGGAAGTACAGGAAGTACGTTCATCACCATCCATTCAGGCTTATTGTTTGAATCTTTGAATGCTTCCATCAATTTCAAACGCTTAGACGCTTTTTTAAGTTTCGTCTCAGACGTTGTTTGTGGAATTTCTTCACGTAAACGCGCAATCTCAGCTTCAAGATCGATATCTTTTAATAAATCCTGAACTGCTTCTGCACCCATTTTCGCAGTGAATTCATCACCGTGTTCTTCAAGTGCATTGTAGTATTCTTCGTCTGTTAAAAGTTGATACTTTTCAAACGGAGTCATACCAGGATCAGTAACAACATAAGATTCGAAATACAATACACGTTCGATATCACGTAATGTCATATCAAGCAGTAAACCGATACGGCTCGGTAATGATTTCAAGAACCAGATGTGTGCAACTGGAGAAGCAAGGTCAATGTGACCCATACGCTCACGACGAACTTTTGCAGTTGTTACTTCAACGCCACATTTTTCACAAATGACGCCTTTGTATTTCATACGCTTGTATTTACCACACAAGCATTCATAATCTTTTACTGGACCAAAGATTTTGGCACAGAACAAACCGTCACGTTCAGGTTTAAAAGTACGGTAGTTAATGGTTTCAGGCTTTTTAACTTCACCGTGAGACCATGACTTAATCATCTCTGGTGACGCAAGACCAATACGGATACGGTCAAATTCAACAGGTGCATGACCTTCTGAATCCGTTTTCTTACGCATGATATCGAGCAAGTCTTTCAATTTTTTTCTCCGTGTGTCGGGGAGCTACGCTCTTCCGACTGGGTCACAAATATTGTTTTTACTGAAATTTGGAATCTCCCCTAACCCCTCTTTAACAAAGAGGAGAACTTCCCCCTTTAATAAAGGGGGATCGAGGGGGATTTAGTCACCATTTTTCAGTTCAATGTTGATACCTAAAGAACGGATCTCTTTGGTCAATACGTTGAACGATTCAGGCATACCCGGATCCATATAATGGTTTCCATCTACAATATTCTTATAGATGCGTGTACGACCTTCGACGTCATCCGACTTCACTGTAAGCATTTCTTGGAGCGTATATGCAGCACCGTATGCTTCAAGTGCCCATACTTCCATCTCACCGAAACGCTGACCACCGAATTGTGCTTTACCACCAAGCGGCTGTTGAGTCACAAGTGAGTAAGAACCTGTTGAACGCGCATGCATCTTGTCATCAACCAAGTGGTTCAATTTGAGCATGTACATGTAACCTACAGTTACAGGACGGTCAAACTGTTCACCTGTACGACCATCAAACAATACTGTTTGACCTGTACGAGAAATGTCTGCCAATTCAAGTAAGTCTTTGATCTGACTTTCTTCAGCACCATCAAATACTGGAGTTGCTAATGGAACACCAGCACGCAAGTTACCTGAAAGCGCCAAGATTTCTGCGTCAGTCAAGCTATCAAGCTCTTCTTGCTCACCACCAACCTTGTTATAAATCTTGTCTAAGAATTCACGCAGTTCAATCACTGTACGTTGTTCTTTCAACATTTTTTCGATCTTATCGCCAAGACCTTTCGCCGCCATACCCAAGTGAGTCTCAAGAATCTGACCCACGTTCATACGTGACGGTACACCTAATGGGTTCAATACGATGTCGACTGGTACACCATTCGCATCATGTGGCATGTCTTCAACTGGTAAGATGTTTGATACAACACCCTTGTTACCGTGACGACCCGCCATCTTATCACCAGGCTGGATACGACGTTTAACTGCAAGGTAAACCTTAACAACTTTCAATACGCCAGTTGTTAATTCATCACCTGTAGACAGTTTACGCTTCTTCTCAGCAAACTTCTCGTCAATCTCGTAACTCTTCTCTTTCAAGAACACTTGAATTTGAGTTAAACGCTCAGCAATTGCTTCATCATTTGGCTGGATTTCAAGTAAATCAACAAGCTCTAAACCAGACAATACGTCTTCAGAAAGTTTATCACCGCGTTTAGTTGAACCACCACCGTTAGATTCTTGACCTTTCAACAAACGAACAATACGTTCACGTGCTGCTTCTTCGAAGATTTTGTATTCTTCTTTCAAGTCTTTACGGTATGCGTCAAGCTGAGCTTTCTCAATTGCTTGAGCACGTTCATCTTTTTCTAAACCATCACGTGTGAAGACTTGAACGTCAATCACTGTACCTTTGGTACCAGACGGAACACGTAAAGACGAGTCTTTTACGTCAGCCGCTTTTTCACCAAAGATTGCGCGAAGTAATTTTTCTTCAGGTGTTAACTGAGTTTCACCTTTAGGTGTTACCTTACCAACAAGGATGTCACCTGCAGTCACTTCAGCACCGATATAAACAATACCTGACTCATCCAATTTAGACAGCGCAGCTTCACCAACGTTAGGAATATCAGCAGTAATTTCTTCTGCACCTAACTTAGTATCACGTGCGACACATGACAATTCTTGAATGTGAATTGACGTTAAACGGTCTTCTTGAAGAACACGTTCAGAAAGTAAGATCGAGTCTTCGTAGTTATAACCGTTCCATGTCATGAACGCGACGCGCATGTTTTGACCCAGCGCAAGTTCACCCATGTCAGTCGATGGACCGTCAGCCAAGATGTCACCACGAGCAACTTTGTCACCCAAGTTTACGATAACGTTTTGGTTGATACATGTATTTTGGTTTGAACGTGTGTATTTGATCAGGTTATAGATGTCTACACCTGCTTCACCCGCGATCATTTCATCTTCGTTGACACGAATCACGATACGAGACGCATCAACATATTCAATCGCACCACCGCGGTTTGCGATCACACACACACCTGAATCACGTGCTACGTTTGCTTCCATACCTGTACCAACAAGCGGCTTGTCAGCACGCAATGTAGGAACAGCTTGACGTTGCATGTTCGAACCCATCAAGGCACGGTTCGCGTCATCGTGTTCAAGGAATGGAATCAATGATGCCGCAACTGAAACAACCTGCTGTGCAGAAACGTCCATATGTGTGACACGCTCAGGCGACATACGTACGAATTCACCTTGATGACGGACAGAAACCATTTCTTCAGTCAGGTTGCCATCTTTATCAACAGCGGAGTCAGCCTGTGCAATGACAGTCCCTACTTCTTCAATTGCAGATAAATATTCAACTTCATCAGTTACACGACCATCTACAACTTTACGGTATGGTGTTTCCAAGAAACCGAAGTCATTCGCTTTTGCATAGACAGAAAGCGAGTTGATCAAACCAATGTTTGGACCTTCAGGCGTTTCAATTGGACAAACACGACCGTAGTGAGTTTGATGTACGTCACGTACTTCGAAGCCCGCGCGTTCACGTGTCAAACCACCAGGACCAAGCGCAGATACACGACGTTTATGTGTAATCTCAGACAATGGATTGTTTTGGTCCATGAACTGAGACAATTGGCTTGAACCAAAGAATTCTTTGATTGCAGCAGCAACAGGTTTTGCGTTGATCAAATCTTGTGGAGACAAGTTATCTGTTTCTGCTTGGCTTAAACGCTCTTTAACAGCACGTTCAACACGAACTAAACCAACACGGAATTGGTTTTCTGTCATTTCACCAACAGAACGTACACGACGGTTACCTAAGTGATCGATATCGTCGACTTCACCTTTACCGTTACGAATTTCTACTAATGTACGTAATACATCAATAATATCGTCGTGTGACAGAATCCCTTCAACTTCACGTGACTTCTGGTCAGTACCCACTTCGTAAGGACGACCCAAACGACGGTTGAACTTCATACGACCCACTGGAGAAAGGTCATAACGCTCAGAAGAGAAGAATAAGTTGTTGAATAAGTTTTCAGCAGCTTCTTTCGTTGGCGGTTCGCCTGGACGCATTACTTTATAGATTTCAACAAGTGCTTCTTCACGACCTGTTGTTGTATCCGCACGCAATGTATCTGCAACGAAAGGACCACGATCGATGTCGTTCGTGAACAGGATGTTAAACTGTTTAACACCACCTTCAGCGATCTTCACCATGATGTCATGGCTAAGTACGGTATTCGCAGGAATCACATCACCACTTTTCAGTGTGATATCTTCAGCTGTAATACGCTCATATAAATATTCATCAGGTACAGAAAGCTTGGCTAAGTTCGCAGCTTCCATTTGACGTACGTGACGTGCATTAATACGTTTACCTTGTTCAACGATCGCTTTACCATCATTGTCTAAGATATCGAATTGTGCCATTTCACCACGTAAGCGATCTGGAACAAGATCAATCTGATAGCTACCCATATCAAGATATACAGGTACTTTTTCATAGAACAAATTCAAGATTTGTTCATTGCTATAATTCAAGGCACGCAGAATCACCGTTGCAAGCAGCTTACGACGACGGTCAATACGTACGAATACTAAATCTTTAGCATCAAATTCAAAATCTAACCATGAACCACGGTAAGGGATAATACGTGCTGAATACAACACTTTACCACTTGAGTGAGTTTTACCCTTATCATGATCAAAGAATACACCTGGTGAACGGTGTAATTGAGATACGATGACACGCTCAGTACCATTGATAACGAAAGTACCGTTATCGGTCATGAGTGGCATTTCACCCATGTAAACTTCTTGTTCACGAACGTCTTTAATTGATTTCGTTTCACGATCTTTAATGATCAAACGAATTTTTACGCGCATTGGTGCTGCATAAGTTGAACCACGTAAAATACATTCACGCACGTCAAACTCAGGCTTACCAAGACTATACTCAACAAATTCTAAAGCAGCATTGCCAGAATAACTTTCAATAGGAAAAACTGAACGAAATGCGGCTTGGAGACCGATATCTTCGCGATTTTTTGGAGTTTTACCGCCTTGTAAGAATGTACGGTACGAATCGACCTGAATCGACAGTAAGTACGGTGCTTCCATTACGTGGGGCAATTTACCAAAATTCTTACGGATCCGTTTCTTTTCGGTATATGAGTATGCCATCTGGAGTCCTCGGAAAGTAAACTAAACCCGCCTGCAGAACGGGTCTAGAAGGAATTACGCAGGCCGATATGGCCACCACTGTTTACAAATGCTGCAATTTTTAGTGGTATTAAAACGCTTAACAATATTTTTATAAGCAAAAAAATATTGGTAAGCGTTTGATTTCATGAATTTTGTTTAAATAATACGCACAATAAACGTAAAACTATCAAAAAACGAGCCGATTATTGTAACGCAAAAAGGCTGATGACCCAAGAGCCATCAGCCATTTTTTGGAGCCGATTATCAAAAATAATCGACTCCCTACAGCATTACTTAAGTGTAACTGTAGCACCAGCTTCTTCAAGCTTCTTCTTAAGTTCTTCGCCTTCTTCTTTAGAAACGCCTTCTTTAAGAACAGCAGGAGCGCCTTCAACAAGATCTTTCGCTTCTTTAAGACCAAGACCAGTTGCTTCACGAACTGCTTTAATTACAGCAACTTTGTTCGCGCCGAAAGAAGTCAACTCAACGTTGAATTCAGTTTGTTCTTCAGCAGCAGCAGCAGCGCCTGGAGCAGCAGCAACAGCAACAGCAGCAGCCGATACGTTAAATTTCTCTTCGAAAGCAGAGATTAATTCAACAAGTTCAAGAACAGTTTTTTCAGCAACTGCGTTTAAGATTTCTTCGTTTGTTAAAGCCATGAGAATAACTCCAAATGGATATTGAATGGTGTGAAAATAGGATTAAGCCGCTTCTGACTCGTTTTTCTCTTTGAGCGCTGTAATAAGGCGACCCAATTTCGAAATAGGAGCTTGAAGAACAGACGCGAGCATAGTAAGCGCTTTTTCTTGGTTCGGAAGGTTTGCAATTACGCTAACGTCAGCACCTTGATAAACCTTACCGTCAAATGCAGCAGCTTTAAGTTCAAATGCTTTGTTAGTTTTCGCAAATTCTTCGAACAAGCGTGCAGCTGCACCCATGTCATCTTCAGAAGTTGAGAAACCGAGAATGGTTGGGCCAACAAGGTTGTCATTTAAGATATCGAATTGAGTACCTTCTAATGCGCGCTTAGCCAAAGTGTTACGTACGATACGCGTTGTAACACCCAACTTACGAGCTTCAACACGAAGTTGTGTCAACTGCTCTACGCTTGAACCTTGATAGTTAGCCACAACAACAGAAAACGCTTTAGAAGCAACTTCGCTTACTTCTGCAACGATCTGTTTTTTGCCTTCGATAAGAAGAGCCATTGTAAAACCTCCTAACGGTGATTTATGCACCTATACAGGCACACTCCCAATTCGCAAGCCTTTCGACTTACACGTGGAGGAGGAACAAATCACACCACCACGTCTACTCAGACTGGATTTTTAAGAAAAGTGTCCGAAAACACTTCTCGCCTGAGGTCTTTGACGCTGATAAATATTCATTTACCAATTCAAAGTTTGCCTAAGTTCGCAAAATACGACAGCGCGTTTCTTGCGTAAAAATCAAAGCAGCACTTTGATTTTTACTCAGGGCTTTAAAATTCTGTCTAATTACTTAGAAACGTTGTTTACGTCAACAGTAAGACCTGGGCCCATAGTAGAGCTTAAAGTGATCTTCTTAACGTATACACCTTTAGAAGTTGCAGGTTTTAAACGTTTTAAATCTGCAATTAAAGTCTCAACGTTTTGACGTACAGCTTCTTCGCTAAAGCCAAGTTGACCGATTGCAGCGTGGATGATACCCGCTTTGTCTACACGGTAACGTGCCTGACCAGATTTGGCATTCTTAACCGCGTTCGCAACGTCAGGCGTTACTGTACCCACTTTAGGGTTTGGCATTAAGCCACGTGGACCAAGAATTGTACCCAACTTACCAACAACGCGCATTGCATCAGGAGCAGCAATAACCACGTCGAAATCAAGATTTCCACCTTGAATGCTTTCAGCAAGGTCATCAAATCCAACAACATCTGCACCAGCTTCTTTTGCAGCTTCAGCAGCAGCACCTTGAGCAAATACTGCTACACGTACAGTTTTACCTGTACCTGCAGGTAAAGTCGTCGCACCACGAACAACCTGATCAGATTTACGTGGATCAACACCAAGGTTTACAGAGATGTCTAATGATTCTTTGAACTTCGCAGCTGGAAGGCTGTTAAGAACTTGTACCGCCTCTTCCAAAGTATAAACTTTGTTTGCTTCTACAGCAGCAGCAATGGCTTTTTGACGTTTAGTTAACTTTGCCATGTCTTATAGCTCCACTTCCAAGCCCATAGAACGTGCAGAACCAGCAATGGTACGCACACGAGCGTCTAAATCAGCACCAGTTAAATCTGGTTCTTTAGTCGTCGCAATTTCTTCTAATTGAGCACGAGTCAACTTACCAACTTTAGTTTTGTTAGGTACAGAAGAACCCTTTTGAATACCAGCAGCTTTCTTAAGAAGAATAGATGCAGGTGGAGTTTTCATGATGAATGTGAACGACTTATCGTTGTACACAGTGATCACTACAGGAATTGGCAAGCCAACTTCAAGTTTTTGTGTAGCAGCATTGAATTCTTTACAGAATGCCATGATGTTTACACCACGTTGACCTAAAGCAGGACCAATTGGTGGAGATGGATTTGCTTTACCAGCTGGAACTTGCAGCTTGATATAGCCGTCAATCTTCTTAGCCATTGAAAATTACCTCTGGGTACAAACGCCGTCAGGCTCCCCAAAAAATTAAACAACACCGAAGTGTTAGAACAACAATGCCCGATCAAATCGGGCGCTTACCAACCAACTCAAATTAAATCGTTTTTTCGACTTGTCGAAACTCGAGTTCAACTTGCGTTGGTCGATTAAATACATTGATCGTCAACGTTAAACGTGACTTTTCGTATTGTACTTCCTCCACGACCCCTTTAAAGTCAGTGAACGGACCATCAACCACGAGTAATTCTTCACCAGGCTCAAACATTGTCTTAGGACGAGGTGCTTCACCTGTATTACGTACACGCGCAAGAATTGCATCAGCTTCACGTTGAGAAATTGGTGCTGGTTTTTCTGGTGTACCACCAATAAAACCTAGAACCTTTGGACACTCTTTAACGATGTGCCAAGTATCATCATTCATTTCCATTTCAACTAATACATAGCCAGGAAAGAATTTACGCTCAGACTTGCGCTTCTTACCATCCTTCATTTCTACTACTTCTTCAGTAGGAACAAGGACTTCACCAAAACTATCAGCAACAGTGCTGCGCTGGATTCGGTCATTAAGTGAACGCATCACTTGTTTTTCAAAACCAGAATAGGCATGAATAATATACCAACGTTTCATCGCACTCTTACCCGATAATTAACCTAATAAACCAACCTAACCCGTAATCGAAACACCATAAAACCAATGATGCAACAACCACAACCAAAAGCACCTGCCACGATGTCGTGATCGTCTCTTGTTTTGTTGGCCAAGTCACTCGACGCAGTTCAATTCGCGCATCTTGCAACAAACGCACAAAGCCTTTGCCTTGATGGGTGGCGTATAATAAACCTAAAGCGACGACGACACAAGCCAAAATTACCCCAACGCGCACCCAAATATCATTTGCAGGTGCCCAATAGGCTGGTAAATGTTGATTTACCAATGCTGAACCAACTAACAAAACAATTGCAATTAACCACAAGACAATATCAAGTGGAGAATTTGCATTTATAACTTCTGCAGCATTATTTCTTTGAGGGATTGGCGCGTCGCTTAATGCGTCACGCGATTTATCATTCGACATTTTTTTACTCGTCGTAGAATTCGCGAATTATTATATGACAACTTAGCCAGAATTAAGCTTTTTTATTTAAAAAAAGTGGCAGGCCAGGAGGGACTCGAACCCCCAACATTCGGTTTTGGAGACCGACGCTCTACCAATTGAACTACTAGCCTATGAAGCAAATCGAAAGCCGAAGCTTTCGATTTGAATGTAATATAATATTAGGCTTATGCAGTTACTTTAGCAACAACACCAGCGCCTACAGTACGACCACCTTCACGGATCGCAAAACGTAGACCTGGGTCCATTG
>NZ_JAMFKZ010000043.1:0-13956 GCF_023488045.1 Acinetobacter sp. ANC5681 | reverse complement strand
TGTTTCTTGCTCATGGTAAACTCCTAATGAGTATGTATAGTTTACCAAGTTAAACCCTCCTGTTTTTTAAGCACACATCAAGTAGATCGTGGCTATCGATTAGCATGTAGTTCAAATTGTGGTTATATCTTTTGGAATAATCCTGTTCCAGCAATTGCCGTGTTAATCAAATATCAAGACAAATATTTAATCGCGCATAACAAAATATGGCCAAAAGGACTCTATTCCACAATATCAGGATACCTGAAAGAAAAGGAAACTACTTATGAGTGCACCTCTAGAATCACCAGAGAAGAGCTTGGCTTGCACGTCATAAAAAGTAAAATTATAGATACTTTCACTGACACAGAAATGAATCAGTTAATTATTGCCGTGTTAGCCGAATGTGATGGTGAAATATTATTAAATCGCGAGACAGATGGCACCAAACTTTTAACAGCAGATCAATTAAAACAATTCGATGTCGGTTCTCTTAAATTATTAGCAGATATAATTGATTCATGTGAAAATTTAAAGCTGTTTAATAAATATAATTTTTTCAAAAAATATCATTTAAATTTTTTAGAGCCAATTTATAAAAAATTAACATCTCTTTAGATTGCTATGTCGTGTTAGCTTAATCAAACCGTCCAACTTTCGAGGGGCAGATCATTCTTGTGGGTTTTGACCATAACCAAAAATCAAAGACTCCAAATAATTAGCCCACTCCTGCATCATCTCTCGGCGATTGTTTAGAAACTTGGTTCGGTTGTAGGCTGTACCATTATTGTCTTTTACCTTATGGGCTAACTGGTGCTCAATAAAGTCTACACGCTGCTCTAGAATCTCATCCAGCATGGTACGTGCAGTTGCCCTAAAGCCATGTGCCGTCTGTTCACCACCATAGCCCAAGCGTTTTAACGCGGAGTTGATGGTATTGTCAGAAATAAAGGTTTTACCATCCCGCCCCACAAAAATGTATTCGCTGTATGGGTGCAAATCAATAATTGACTCAATCAAGTCAAAGGCCTGATCTGACAATGGCACAATATGAAGCTGCTTAGTTTTACTGGCTGTAAACTTAAAGCAACGCTCTTCACGATAGAAATACTCCTTTTTCAGCTTGCGGATCTCCCCAGGCCGCTGAAATGTGAGCACGGAGATTTTTAACGCCACCTGCGTAGTAAGTAGGCAACGTGTATAAAGTTTGGAGTAGTTCCAAATTTTATTCAGCATCGGAGCCAAGTCCTGCTCTTCTGTCACGGCTGCAAAGTTTCCACCCTGTGGTTTTGGTAATTCAATATCTTCAACTGGATTATATTGGATCAGCTTTTTCTTACGTGCTGATTTAAAGATTTGGTTGAGGTCTGATTTAAGTCGTTTGGCAACAGACAAAGCCCCACGCTCAATAATACGCTTAAAGACCTTAATCTCAAGGATTTCTAAGGTAAGCTGAGGAAAGGTTAAATCACCAACGTAGGGATAGACATCGTGCTTTAAACGACGGACTGTTTCCTCATCCTGCTTTTGTTCTAACTCACGTTTATATAGCCATGCTTCTGCAACAATACGAAAGGTATTTTCTGCTTCTTTCTGTTTCTGAGACTTAGTCTCAATCCGCTCCATCGCTGGGTCAATGCCCTGCTTGATGAGTTTCTTATATTCATCACGAATAGTTCGAGCATCATCCAGTGAAACTTCAGGATAAGTACCCAAAGATAAATCGTTACGCTTACCTAAGAATGGGCGTGTATAATTGAATATCCAGTACTTGCTACCACTCTGATCAATACGCAGGTACAAGTTTCCACCATCTGACAACTTATACATCTTGTCAGGATCAGGTTTAGCTTTTTTAACTTGTAAAGCACTAAGTTTGTTGATTCCACGAGTCGCCATAATTCAGACATAAAAAAATGCAGTAAGAAATAATCTTACTGCATTTTTTACTACTTTATAACTACCGATTGGCGTAGCGCGTCACGGCTTGTTATATCGTATATTTCCAACTTTAACCTTACAAATCATAAACTTATATAGTGTTAAACAGTGTCAGAAACTTGAATTTGGCGGAAGCGGTGAGATTCGAACTCACGGAGGACTCACACCCTCGTCGGTTTTCAAGACCGGTGCATTAAACCGCTCTGCCACGCTTCCATGTGCGTAAGAATACAAAGCTTGCCCTCTTTATTCAAGAGAAATTTAACTGCAATGTATTCAAATGCATAATGTTTCATCAATTATTAGAGTTTAGCGGCCAATTCTGCCCCTTCGCGGATTGCACGCTTGGCATCCAGCTCACCTGCTAACTTTGCACCACCAATCACATGATATTTTGCCAATGTGGTTTCATTCTCATGCGGTACTAAATCTTTTACTGATTCCTGACCTGCACACACCACAATGGTATCCACACGCAATAACTGGTCATGGCCATTATGCTCAACCCATAAGCCTTCGTCAGTTACAGCCTTATATTGCACACCGCGCAGCATACGCACAGCATGCTTTTTCAATTGTGCACGATGCACCCAGCCTGAGGTTTTACCCAAACCAATACCCAAAGGCGTTGTTTTACGTTGCAATAAATAAATCTGACGTACAGGCATTTCAACTTCTGGACGTTGTACACCGCCTTCAGAAATATAATTAGGGTTTGGATCAACGCCCCATTCGCGTTGCCATTCTGCCAATGGTTGTGGCTGTGGTTGATGGGGTGGTTTTAGTAAAAACTCTGACACATCAAAACCAATACCACCTGCACCAATCACAGCAACCTTATGTCCAACCTTAGCGCCTTTTAGTACTTCTGCATAAGACAAGACTTGTGGTGCATCACTACCCTGAATTTTTAAGGCGCGTGGCACTACGCCCGTTGCAATCACTACTTCATCAAAGCCTTCACGTTCCAACTGTTCACGATTGACCTTTGTATTTAAGCGAACATCCACACCTGTCTGTTTGAGTTGAACTTTAAAATAACGAATGGTTTCATGAAATTCTTCTTTTCCAGGAACAACTTTCGCTAGATTAAACTGACCGCCCACATCATTATTGGCTTCAAACAAGGTTACGGCATGACCACGACTTGCCGCCACTGTTGCAGCCGACATGCCTGCAACACCACCACCCACAACCGCAACACGTTTTGGTTTCTTGGTTTTGATATAAACCAGTTCAGTTTCAAAACATGCCTGTGGATTGACTAAACAAGAGACACGCTCATTTTTAAAGGCATGATCCAAACACGCCTGATTACAAGCGATACAGGTATTAATTTCATCCACACGGTTGGTTGCAGTTTTATTGACCCAGTATGGATCAGCAAGGAATGGTCGTGCCATTTGCACCATATCCGCCTGTCCTGAAGCAACAATCTCTTCAGCAACATCTGGCATATTGATACGGTTTGACGCAATCACTGGTACTGAAACATGCTGTTTAACTTCGGCGGTATAATCCACAAATGCAGCTCGTGGAACTGAAGTGACAATAGTTGGAATACGCGCCTCATGCCAGCCAATTCCTGTATTTAGAAGTGTGATTCCCGCTTTTTCCAATGCTTTGGCAATAACGATCACTTCCTGCATGGTGTTGCCATCATGCACTAGATCAAGCATGGACAGGCGGAAACAAATAATGAATTTTTCACCAACTTTGGCACGAATCGCCTTGACGATTTCCACGGGAAAACGCATACGGTTTTCAATATCGCCACCCCAACGGTCTGTACGCTTGTTGACATGACTGCTCAGGAATTGATTGATCAAATAACCCTCAGAACCCATGATTTCCACGCCATCATAGCCTGCCTTTTTTGCCAGACTTGCACAACGGGCATAATCTTCAATAGTTGCCAAAATCTGGGCATCTGACATTTGACGCGGTTTAAAAGGATTAATGGGTGCCTGAATTGGGGATGAAGAAACCGAAAATGGATGATAACCATAACGACCTGAATGCAGGATTTGCATCAAGATTTTTGCGCCATGCTTATGCACAGCATATGTAACCAGACGGTGATGAGGAATATCTGCCAGACTGTTCATGGTACCGCCCGCAGGTAATAACCAACCTTGACGGTTGGGTGAAATCCCACCCGTGATGATTAAGCCAACCCCACCTTTGGCACGTTCACCAAAATAAGCAGCAAGTTTAGGATAATTAAAAAAACGATCCTCCAAGCCTGAATGCATCGATCCCATGACCACACGGTTTTTAATGGTCGTAAATCCGAGATGTAATGGCTTTAAAATATTTGCATAGCTAGTCATGATATTCCTTCTGTATTTATTGGCTTTGCAACTTGTTGCATAGTACTTTAACTGAATTTTTATATGTGTTTATGACTCTTTTCAAGAAAATGCTGACACCAAAGTCAAAAGTAATGTAACTATTTTGATTCCCAATCTAAAAAAACCAAAATCAAATGTATTAGAACATAATTTTTCTGCTTAGTTTTTCTTTCAGGAAAACAAGCTCCATGAAAAGTGTTACAATAGTTCCGATTTTTTATTCTCAAGACTACCTGTTCGGGGTCTTTACTCATAAAAGTTAGGACAAGCAATGACTGATAATGCAACTATCTTGCAGCACGTACCTGTAGGCAAAAAAGTTGGGATTGCCTTTTCTGGTGGTCTCGATACTTCAGCAGCTTTATTGTGGATGAAGCAAAAAGGCGCAGAGCCTTATGCTTATACTGCAAACTTGGGTCAACCTGATGAAGATGACTATGATGCAATTCCAAAGAAAGCTGAACAATACGGCGCAGTCAAAGCTCGATTAATCGATTGTCGTTTACAACTTGCGCTTGAAGGTATTGCAGCAATTCAATGTGGCGCATTCCACATTAGTACTGGTGGCGTCCCTTATTTCAATACCACACCTTTGGGTCGTGCAGTGACAGGTACGATGCTTGTGACGGCGATGAAAGAAGACGACGTCAACATTTGGGGCGATGGTTCAACTTATAAAGGCAACGATATTGAACGTTTCTATCGTTATGGTTTATTGACCAACCCTGCCCTTAAAATCTATAAGCCTTGGTTAGACCAAACCTTTATTGATGAGTTAGGCGGTCGTGCCGAAATGTCGCAATTCTTAATCGACAACGGCTTTGACTATAAAATGTCAAAGGAAAAAGCCTACTCAACTGACTCAAATATGTTGGGTGCGACGCACGAAGCTAAGGATTTAGAATATCTCAATGCTGGTATTAAAATCGTTGACCCAATCATGGGCGTTGCATTCTGGAAAGAAGATGTAAAAATTGATGCAGAAGAAGTGAGCATTACTTTTGAAGAAGGTTTCCCTGTTGCATTAAATGGTCAACGTATCGAAGATCCTGTTGAGCTGATCTTAGAAGCTAACCGTATCGGTGGTCGTCATGGTCTTGGTATGTCTGACCAAATTGAAAACCGTATCATCGAAGCGAAATCTCGTGGTATCTATGAAGCACCAGGTATGGCTTTATTACATATCGCTTACGAGCGCTTAGTGACTGGTATTCATAACGAAGATACGATTGAACAATACCGTATTAACGGTTTACGTTTAGGTCGCCTACTTTACCAAGGTCGTTGGTTCGATTCACAAGCATTAATGCTACGTGAAACTTCACAACGTTGGGTTGCTAAAGCGATTACAGGTACGGTGACTTTAGAATTACGTCGTGGTAATGACTACACCATCATGAACACTGAATCTCCTAACCTCACCTATGAAGCTGAGCGTTTGACCATGGAGAAAGGTGATTCGATGTTTACTCCAATGGATCGTATCGGTCAGTTAACCATGCGTAACCTCGACATTACTGATACCCGTGCAAAACTCGGTATCTATACTGAAACAGGTTTACTTGCTGTTGGCCAAGGTTCTGCAATTCCACAGCTAGAAAATAAATCAAAATAAAAGATGGGTAAATTAATTTGCCCACTTAAAAAGGCTGAATATTTGATTCAGCCTTTTTTTATTATTTGAAATAAAAAGTTAAATACTCAATCATTTCATTTATAGAACAATATGTCGCAATTAAAGACTATTTATCGTCATTATGAATCAATAATATAAGCATTAAGCAAAACATAATAATTGGGAGATGAAAGATGAATGCTTATCTACATCGTAGTGAAAATCGTGGTCATGTCAAAGCAGGCTGGTTAGACACCTATCATAGCTTTTCATTTGGTAGCTGGTATAACCCGAAATATATGGGTGTCAGTGCCCTTCGCGTGATCAATGATGATACAGTTGCTGCACATAATGGTTTCGGTACTCATCCCCATGACAACATGGAAATCTTAACCTGTGTACTTGATGGCACTATTTCCCATAAAGACAGTATGGGCAATGAAGGTCAGATCAATGCGGGTGAATGGCAATTGATGAGTGCTGGAACTGGGGTCACCCACAGTGAAATGAACAAGCATGATAAAGCGGTGCATCTATTACAGATTTGGATTCAACCGAATGTACAAGATGCCGAACCAACCTATCAGCAAATTCAGCTGAATCCAAAAGACCATCCAAACCAATGGCACTTGATTGCTGGTGATACATCTGCGCCAATGTCGATTCGTCAAAATGCGGAAGTGAAAACTGCTGTCATTGAAAAAGATCAACATTTAGAAATTACAGCACGAAAAAAAGTGAACTACGTGCATGTGATTTCAGGTGAAGTAATGATCGCCGATCATTTGGTTAAAGCAGGTGATGCTTTAGTATTCGATGAAACTGCAACCATTACTGCATTACAAGACAGCCAAATGATTTGGTTTGATCTACCTTAATTAAACTCAGTTTATCTTGTACCCCTTGCCCCTTATGGGGTACAAGCTTTTTCTAATCATTATTGCTGCTACTATCACAACTACTTGAGTCTGAGCTCGAATCATCATTTGAGCTACATTCATCAGAACGTCTGAAATCATTATTTTGAGAAGAATCACATGAGGAGGTTGTTGATGAATATGGCTGGCTATAATCAAAATTATCTTGTGTAGGATCAGTTTTCTTGGCAAAAAAGAACAATAAAATCAAAACAATAACAATCACTATAATCATAAATATCAGCATCACAATTTCCTATCGCTATCCTAATCCTTCTGACAAACTATAGCGTAAATTTGCTTTAAAAAATAATGGGCATTAAAAAAGCCCGATTAACGGGCTTTTCTACAACTTTGAACATTTTTAAAAACGATCTGAATCGTTTCGTTCGTTGTTAGCTGTGTATTCAGGTCATCATATCTTTGTTCATTTAGGCAAGATTTCTCTTAAATCCCAAATAGTATATGATTTCCCTACTGTTTAAATTATCACCAATTTAATAAGGAGTCAAGTGGTTTGAATGCATACTTATTTTGTACCTAAAGCACCACTCAGTCCCCAGAAAAAAGTCCAATCGGCTTTGTTGCATAAACCTATCTGTAAAGGCTTTTTCAGCGATATAATTTTCAAATGAAGAAGCCTACACACAAAATCTACCGCACAACCAATTGGGCCGCATATAACCAAGCACTCATGAGTCGCGGAAATATTGCCATTTGGTTTGATCCTGCTACGCAATGGTATGCGCCATCAAAAGGCAAACAAGGGCGAAATCAAACCTACTCCGACGCAGCCATCCAATGCTGCTTAATGATTAAATCCTTATTCCGTCTATCTTTACGTATGGTCACTGGCTTTGTGCAAAGTCTGATTAAACTTTGTGGATTAAATTGGACCGCACCAGATTACAGTACGCTTTGTAGAAGACAAAAGCATATTGATATTGCAATCAGCTACCAAAAAAGTAGCGATGGGCTGCATCTACTCATAGACTCTACAGGCATGAAGTTTCTAGGTGAGGGCGAATGGAAACGCAAGAAACATGGACCTGAATATCGTCGCCAATGGCGTAAACTTCATATTGGTATAGATGCTAAAACCCTACAAATACGAGCAGTTCAGCTTACAACCAATAATGTCAGTGATTCACAGGTGCTTGGTGATTTACTTAATCAGATTCCACAAGATGAGCAGATTAACTCTGTTTATACCGATGGAGCTTATGACACCAAGCAATGCCGTCAGGTCATTGCAGATCGGCAAGCGCATGCGGTGATTCCACCTAGAAAAAATGCGAAACCATGGAAAGATACAAAGAGCAGCTCGCTAGAGCGAAATGAATTACTTCGAACAGTTAAACGTTTAGGCAGGACACTATGGAAAAAATGGTCAGGCTATCATCGGCGAAGTTTGGTTGAAACTAAGATGCATTGCATCAAATTATTAGGAGATAAACTCAGTGCAAGGAGTTTTGATAGCCAAGTGAATGAGATCCATGCACGTGTAGCAGTCCTTAATAGATTTACGAAATTAGGTCGACCACTTACCCAAGTTACGCCTTAAATTCGGCTCAATTAGGGGCGCTTTGCATTTCAAATCTTTGTGCAACAAAGCTGTTTGAATAAAAACTTATCTATGTACCTTCAATTTTAAGCATGGTTTGATCCTATCTTTTCAAATAAATGGCCATGCAATACTCAGTAAAAATAATAGCCCTAATACGGCGCAACTCATTTGCCAAAAACGTAAAGGATCTCGTTCAATGATTGCTGGTGGTTTAGAGTTTAATAATTCTTTAGAAGGATGCATTAGATTATGAATGAGTTCAGACAAGGCCTCAAAACGATGTGTCGGTTCAATACTCAGCGCTTGGCCTAAAATTTTATCTAACCATATAGGTAAATCAGGCCGATATTTCCTGATGGAATGATATTGAACTTTTTTAAGCTGCTTTAAACTGTTACAGCGAGCTAAATCTGTGCCATAAGGTAATTGTTTGGTGAGTAAATAATAGGCCATGACCGCCAAAGAAAATTGGTCTGAATGTACAGATGGCGAATGATCAATAAAATACTCCGGTGCCATAAATGCTAAGGTCCCGGGTGGTCGATTCGCATTTTTAGGATTAATTTCGACCAGGCCTCTTACTGCTGTTGAACCATAATCAATCAGTTTAATTTTCATGGCATTTTCTGCATTTAAAACCATGATATTCTTTGGCCGTATATCCTGATGCAGCATCTCCAGCCGGTGCATTGCATTTAAAGCCAAGGCCGTTTGTTGCAAAATTGGTAAAATATCATCGAGCTTTAAAGGCTTTTCCTGGCGATGCAGCCATTGAGCCAAGGTTTCACCCTGCAAATATTCATAACATTGGAATAAATATTTTTTCTCAGTGTTATGTGGATAACAGTGCATCAGGTTGTCATGTTTCAGACGTTTCGATACCCAATCTTCGAGTTGAAACTGCTCTACGGCATTTTTATCTTGCTGTAAATCTACCCCCAAAGTTTTTATGACCAAAGGCTGCTGCTGAGTATCGTGTGCCAAATACAGGCAACTGCGATGATTTTGGTGCAAAATCTTATCAATCACATAACCTTCAAAAACTTCACCTTTACTGAGCTGTTGTGGAAATACATAATCCTGCTGAATATGAAACTGATTCAGTTCAGGCAACTGTTCTACACGGATCACCTGGAAACTTAAGTTATCATCACTGCCCTGTTCTAAAGCTTTTTCAACTAATCCTTTGGCAAGTTGATTTAAATCTGCATCTATTAAAGTTAAATCTAATAATTGTTGATCTGTGACAAATTCATAGACCCCATCGGTCATTAGTAAAAAAATATCTTTTTCTTTGAGTTCAATATTTCGATAATCAATTTCAATACGATAATCCGCACCTAAGGCTCGACTAAGATAATGCTCTTTGGAAGACAACCAGACACGATGATCATGGGTTAGTAATTCAATTTCATGATCGCGAATGCGGTAAATACGACTATCACCAACATGAAAAACATGGGCTTGTTGCTGTTTTAAAATCAGTGCAGATAAGGTACAGACATACCCTCGGTCTTTATCAAAACGTCCTTGACTTTGTTGAGTCTGTGCATAAAGCCATGAATTGGTCGCGCGGATCACTCGTTCTGCTGAAGTCTGTGTACTCCAGGCATCTGAAGTAGAATAATAGTCAGATAAAAAACTACCAACGGCTGTTTCTGCTGCAAGATGACTGACATTACTGCTACCGATTCCATCCGCTATAACACATGCAATACCTTTCTGTTTCAGCACATGTCCTTCGGGCAGATATACTCCATGGAAATCCTGGTTCTGTTGTTTAACTCCGGCAGTAGAATATTGCCCAATATTGACTTTTAATGTTTTTTTCATGCTGAAAGCTCAAAAAGGGATCTATATGATCCCTTTATAAAATGATGAATGTTAAAATTCTTTTTTAACACCAGTACGGACATGGGTGGTATAAAGTGCCAGACCTGTTAATGCCAAACCGCCCACCAGATTACCTAAAGCAACCGGCAGTTCATTCCATAGGAAGTAGTCAGCAATCGAGAAGTCACCGCCCATCATCATGGCAAATGGGAACAGGAACATGTTCACGACAGAGTGCTCAAAGCCCATGGCAAAGAACAGCATAATTGGCATCCACATGGCAATAAATTTGCCACTCACCGTAGTAGACATCATCGCGCCAATGACACCTAATGACACCATCCAGTTACACAGCATGCCACGGATAAAAATAGTCATCCAGCCGGCGAATCCGTATTCGGCATAACCTAATGTCCGCTCCTCGCCAATATGCGCAATTTTTACGCCGACAGGGTTTGGATCCGCTGCAAAACCCATGGTATAAACCGCTGCCATGAGCACCGCAACGACTAAACAGCCTGTAAAGTTCCCTACAAACACCAAGCCCCAGTTTTTTAGAATACGTCCCCATGTCACCCCTGGGCGTTTATCTAGCCATGCCAGCGGCGTAAGTACAAACACCCCAGTTAATAGGTCATAGCCCAATAAATACAACATACAAAAACCAACTGGAAACAGGAGCGCACCAATCAATGGTGATCCTGTTTGCACGGCTATGGTAATGGCAAATACCGCTGCCAAGGCCAGAATGGCCCCTGCCATAAAGGCACGAATCAATACATCACGGGTTGCCATATGCAATTTGGATTCACCCGCATCTACTACTTTTTTTGCAAACTCCGCAGGAGCAAGATATGCCATGTTGTCGTCCTCTTTTTCAATATACGGACCTGTTTTTCGAAAAAAAGACGCCTAAGATCATTGAAGACCTTAGGCGCCGTTGCCTTGAATATTAGAACAGGTAATGGTGAATGGCGTCGTTGCCATGTATATCGAAATATAAGCAAAAGCTATGCCACAAATAATTAACAATCACTTAAATATTCATTTTCTATTTAGCATGAACTCTAGAATGCTGTTGGCATGATATCTGCATTATGCGTTCTGCATACATTCATTTGAGAATAATTTGGAGAGGATTATGATTACCCATCGTCAACAAGTAACTGACATGATCATTTCAGCGAAAGTTTTAAAGTCAATTAAGTGGTCAGATGTTGCCAAAGAGATTGGTCTTTCTAAAGAATGGGTAACGGCTGCCTGCCTGGGACAAATGGCATTTAATAAACAGCAGGCAGAGAAAATTGGTCAGATTTTTGACCTTAGTGATGAGGCAGTAGCATGGCTGCAAATTGTACCTTACAAAGGCTCTTTACCGACCAGTGTGCCTACGGACCCTTTAATTTACCGCTGGTATGAAGTTGTAAATGTATATGGTTCGACTATTAAAGAGCTGATCCATGAAGAATTCGGTGATGGCATTATGAGCGCAATCGACTTCAGCATGGATATTCAGCGTGAGGAAAACCCGAACGGTGACCGGGTAAATGTCGTATTGTCTGGCAAGTTTTTACCTTATAAAACCTATTAATTAATCGTTTGATAAAGCCATCATATTGATGGCTTTTCATTTCTTCGTAAGGAGATCTTTTATATCACCGTCTTTATCCTTATTTAATTTTGACTATACACAGCTTCTGGGTATAAGAGAAACCGACATCAATATAGTGACAGTTATCAATCTGGGTATGTTTTTTCACAATGGTATGCCCTAAATAGGTTTTGAACTGAACCGTACCGGGTTTGTCGGAGACTTTTTTATTTAAGTTAGGCCACCTGACCTAACGGGTTAATCTTATCATAGTACATTGCTTCAAACTCAAAAGGCGACACATAACCCAGTGCACTGTGTACACGCTTTTTATTGAACCAATCTACCCAGTTTAGTGTCGCAAGTTGTACATCTGCTAAACCTTGCCAATCTGCTTTTAAATATTCAATCACCTCTGTTTTGTATAAGCCATTCACCGTTTCAGCCAGAGCATTATCGTATGAATCACCAGTTGTACCGACTGATGCTCGTAAATTTGCTGCTTCTAAACGATTGGTATACCGAATGGAAAGATATTGAACACCTCTATCTGAATGATGAATCACATTCTTTGGCATGCCTCGATCGTGCAATGCTTGCTCAAGTGCATCGAGTACCATATCTGTATTCATCCGTGTAGATACTTTCCATCCAACAATTGCTCGTGAGAACACATCAATAATAAAGGCGATATAGACCCAGCCTGAATGAGTTTGAATATACGTAAAGTCACCCACCTGAGAAGCATTGCTTCGCAAGGGTTTGGATGATCAGCATTAAAATTACGTTTCACTAAATCATCTGCCCGTTTTTGGTCATCTCGGTTACGGGTGGTTTGTTTATTCTTACCACGCCAAACACCTTGTATACCTAGCTTTTGCATCAATCGAGCAATTGTACAACGTGCAATAACAGAGCCTTCACGTTTCAGTTGTTGCCAGACTTTACGTGCGCCATATCGACCTGAACTGTCTTTCCAAATTCGTTTTATTTGTTCAGCATGATGAAGGTCATGCAGATCCCGTTTCGCTCGATGTTCTGGATTTACTGTGAGATCTAGAGTCCGGTAATAGGTTGAAGGTGCGATTGGTAAAATCCTACAAATCGCATCAACACCATATTGATCTTTATTGTTATGGATAAAATCCACCATTACTTGTGTGGGCGGTCGAGCTCCGCCTGGGCGAAAAAAGCGGCTGCTTTACGTAGAATTTCATTCGCACGTTGCAGTTCTTTATTTTCACGTTCGAGTTGTTTAATACGTTCTTGATCTGAAATTTGCTGTACTTTAATTGGGTTTTGTTGATCTAAGTTTTTTTGATACCAAACACTTAGAGTTTCAGGAGTACAGCCAATTTTAGGAGCAATTGCGGAAACTGCTGCCCAGTTCGATGGATAATCTTTTTCAGATTCAATCAATAATTGAACCGCTCTTTCTCTGATTTCAGGAGTATATTTTAATTTTGTCATCGGGATAGTCTCTCAGAATATTGACTCTCCGACAAACCCGGTACGGTTCATCCATTATTTTGGCTAGGATCACTTCTCCAAGACCAGAACGTGTAGAAATGGTGGCATTGAAGTATCCAGAAACTGCTATCTGGTTTCATCATCCAATTTGGAATATTTTCAATTTTGATTCACGTTCTGCTATTGAGACCGATAGAATCATACTTAGCTTAGCCCCTGAAGTTAGCCGTCATTTTCTTCATTTAGCTGAAAGATCTTCTTTTGAACTTAGGTTTGTAAAACGAATTTTTTATAAAAATAGTGAAATATTTGAATTACTAACAAAGTTATCTAAAAAATATCCTTTAGATACCCTAACAGTATTTATTTTGTTCTTGAATGAAGCTGTTGATATGAGCTATTCAGGATATTTTTTAAATCTTAAAATTTGTTCATTGACGGTATTAGGTCAAGTTTTTAATTTACCCCAATTACAGCTTCTGCCTTCTACTGTAAAAGAGTTTTTTGGAGCATATGTACATGCTATACCTTGTAAACATGTTGTTTTTATAGACGAGGTTGAACTTATCGAAAAATCTTTATGTCATTTGGGCAAAAGAGACGATCACTTTGATGTGTGCTTAAAAAACAGGAGGGTTTAACTTGGTAAACTATACATACTCATTAGGAGTTTACCATGAGCAAGAAAC
>NZ_JAMFKZ010000042.1:0-14556 GCF_023488045.1 Acinetobacter sp. ANC5681 | reverse complement strand
AAATCAAATGGCAGAAGACTTTTATCGGTTAGCTGCCTAGAATCTCCCAAGTGAAAGTCTCCTGCTAATTCAGCACACATCACCGACGCAATGGGTCAAATAAATGATTGAATCGTGGTTTGTGATTTACCTAAAGATTTTGATTGATACATGAGCTGATCTGCTGTCTTGGTTGCATCTTCTAGGTTTTCTGGCAATTCAGATAAAATGGCTAAACCCATACTAAAATCGACGCCATATTTTTGATTTAAGCCACTTTCTGCAAATAATGTTCGCAAGTGATGATCACAAAGATATGCTTGGGTTTCATCAATATCTAATAAAATAATTGCGAATTCATCACCGCCTAAACGGGCAACAATGTCTGAAGAACGACATGATTTTTTTAGAATTTGTGAAAATTGTAATAAAACTTCGTCACCACGATGATGCCCATGAGTATCATTCACTGCTTTAAAACCATCGAGATCAATAATTCCAACAGCGAACAGCGACTGTTTACGAAAATTTAATTTACGCAAAATACGATATTCAATATCGAGAGCACGGCTATTATCGAGAGAGGTGAGCTGATCTTTCATTGCTAAATTTTTCATTTCCTGCCAGTTTTTACGCACATTGATCAGCAAAAATGCAACAATTGAAAAGAAACCTAAACGAACGAAAGCATTCCAAAGAGGGATAAATGTATTGGAATAATGATGACCAGCATGAATGTCTGCAATCAACCAAGTCATGCCTGACAGCATAATGGTCAGCGCAGTGATCTTAAATTGGTCGTACCATGCTGCAATTGAAACAGGCAGTAGATAGAACACCGAGAACGAATACTCATAACCTGTTGCCAAGTCAATCATACCAAGCACAGCAGTGATGAGCAGAATCAACAACCGCCGTATCATTGGATTATGTGCGAATAATCGTTCTAAGGTCTTTTCCATTACATTGTTATAAATGATTACACATTAAAACGGAAGTGCAATACGTCGCCATCCTGAACAATATAGGTTTTGCCTTCCAAACGCCATTTACCCGCTTCTTTCGCACCGTTTTCACCGTTGTATTGAATGAAGTCATCATATGCAATACATTCAGCACGGATAAAGCCTTTTTCAAAGTCAGTATGAATCACACCTGCCGCCTGTGGCGCTGTGGCACCCACTTTAACGGTCCAGGCACGGACTTCCTGTACACCTGCAGTAAAATAGGTTTGTAGGCCAAGTAATTTATAACCCGCACGGATCACCACGTTTAAGCCTGGTTCTTCCATTCCCATCGCTTCCAGAAATTCAGCACGGTCTTCATCTTCCAGTAATGAAATTTCAGCTTCGATCTGGTTGCAAAGTGGAACAACAATCGCATTTTCCTCAGCAGCCAATTTTTTTACGGCTTCAAGATGTGGATTGTTTTCAAAACCATCTTCCGCCACATTGGCAATGTACATGGTTGGTTTGAGTGTCATTAAACCAAAACCACGGACTGCCTTACGTTCGTCATCAGAAAGGTCTGCTGCACGTGCTGGCTTACCTTCATCCAGTAAAGGCTGGATTTTTTCCAAAGCTGCCTTGGTTGCAATCGCATCTTTGTCACCACCTTTTGCTGCTTTGGTTAAGCGTAACAATGCTTTAGCAACAGTATCAAGGTCAGCCAGTGCAAGTTCAGTGTTGATGGTGGCAATGTCATCCAACGGGTCAATTTTACCATTCACGTGAATGACGTTTTCATCTTCAAAGCAACGCACCACATGGGCAATCGCATCCGTCTCACGGATGTTGGCAAGGAACTGGTTACCGAGGCCTTCACCTTTGGATGCGCCCGCAACCAGTCCTGCAATGTCAACAAATTCCATGGTGGTTGGCAGAATACGCTGAGGATTTACAATCGCCGCAAGTTTGTCCAGACGTGCATCTGGTACAGGTACAATCCCTGTATTGGGTTCAATGGTGCAGAACGGAAAGTTTTCAGCAGCAATGGCTGCCTTTGTTAATGCATTAAATAATGTAGATTTACCTACGTTTGGCAGACCAACAATACCGCAATTAAAACCCATGAAACCACTCACAAATGTGTTATTTAAAAAATTGCTGCTGATTTTACATGAAAGCCATGACAAAGTCAGGTCATGGCTGGAATGAAAAATCGATCTCGCCCAAATTACAAGAGATAGCAAAAAAAGGACATTGTATTGATTCGCTTTTACTTCTAAAGTATGGCAAACCTTATGTTTGAACGAATAGAAAAATAAAGTTGGAGAGTCTATGCGGGTTTTATACCAATTTCCTTTGTCTCACTATTGTGAAAAAGCTCGCTGGTTGTTGGATCATAAGGAATTGGACTATGTGGCACATAATTTAATTCCTGGTTTTCATCGCGCGTTTACCTATTTCAAGTCAGGGCAATACCTATTGCCAATGCTGAAAGATGGTAAACGCTGGATTGCTGATTCGACCCAAATCGCCTTATATCTGGATGCAACCTATCCTGAACATACACTGTTAAGACGGGATGAGCAATTGCGTGATCAGGCGCTGCAAATTGATAAACTGGCAAATGAGCTGGGTATCCATGTACGCCGCTGGTCACTGGCACAGGCACTTTTAGTGGGTGATCATCCGCTTGAAATCATGATGGGTGAACAAGGCTATTTACGCCAGTTTGAAAAAATTTCTAAACCAATTTTAAAGAGTTTAGTTTCTTCAAACTATAAGTTAAATCCTCAGAAAGTCGCAAAATCTAAAGTGAGAATGACTGAGCTGATTACCGACCTCAATCAGCGCTTGATTGATAATCAAGGGCGTT
This sequence comes from Acinetobacter sp. ANC5681, assembly GCF_023488045.1. Classification (NCBI taxonomy): domain Bacteria; kingdom Pseudomonadati; phylum Pseudomonadota; class Gammaproteobacteria; order Moraxellales; family Moraxellaceae; genus Acinetobacter; species Acinetobacter sp. ANC5681. Next base: position 11,757 of record NZ_JAMFKZ010000042.1, on the reverse strand, counting down.
ATTTGGTTGGCGATCGTCTAGGTTTAGCAGATATAGCGGTTTGTTCAATTCTTGCGCCTTTACTCGTGATTAAAGGTACGCCGTGGGAATTGGAAAATGATGATATTGAACAATTCACGGGTGAATTGAGGGAATATCATGACTATCTATTAGATTTACCGCTTGGACAATATGCACAGCGTATTTATGCGACTGAACGTAATGCACGGGTTGATTGGCGCGGTTTATAAGATTTGTTGGTGAATAAAGCCCTGATTGAAAATAATCGGGGCTTTTTTATGAGAAAGAAAAGAGCAAAATAGTCAATAAAGTAAAAAATTATCGGTGAATAAAATTAATTATTAAAAGAAAATTCGTTATAAATAGAAAATATTAGAAATTATTGCCAAATTTACTTTAAAAAAACTGAAAAGAGGGAAATAATTATAAAAAGTCTTTGCTATCTTATGTTTCAGGGTGTGATGGGGATCGAAACGAGTTGTTCACTATTGGGAGATGAGTTGAACAGTTGCTCAAAAGGTCTTGTTTCGGCTTTGAGACAAAGATAAACCAAAAGTTTATCGGAATCATGTTTGCGTTATCCATGCAGCATCGTCAAAAGTTAAACGAATGTTTTCCCTTGACCCTTAAAAATTACTGAGTGAGCAGTTCCGATAGAAGCATAAATTCAGAGTGAGAACTGTAGAATGGAATTGGATCGTTTTGATAAACAAATTCTTGAAATTTTGACCCATGAAGATGTCAATCTAAATGAGCTTTCAGAGCGTATTAATCTCTCAGTGAGTTCGGTGCATCGACGCATTAAAAACCTGATTGAATCCCAAGTGATGGGACAGCTCAAACGAGAAATTAATTTTAATAAGCTCGGTTTTAGTTTACATATACTTTTACAGGTTTCTTTGAGCAAACATGACAGTGAAACCTTTGATAAATTTCTACAAGAAATTGAAGATATTCCTGAAGTCACCAATGCCTTTTTAGTAACAGGGCAGAGCGCCGATTTTATTTTGGAATTGGTGGCTCGTAATATGGATGACTATAGTGAAATTCTATTACGCCGTATTGGTAAAATTGACAGCGTCGTTGCGCTACATTCTAGTTTTGTGATCAAAGAATACAACGTATTTAACTGCTATAAACTGTTAAATAAGTTATAAAAAATGCATCTAAAAAGATGCATTTTTTACTGATCTGAATGAATTAAGCATCAAGTTGCGTTAATACATCTTCAGAGAATTCAACATTGGTATAAACGTTTTGAACATCATCAAGATCTTCAAGCATATCAATCATTTTCATGATTTGTTTGGCTTGATCAATATCATTGATTTCAGCTTTAGTTGATGGGCTCATCACAACTTCAGCATTATCAGATTTTAGACCTGCTGCTGTAAGTGCATCCTGAACATCACCAAAGCTCTCTGGACTGGTGATTACCAAGATACTATCTTCATCGATCTCGATATCATCAGCACCCGCTTCTAAAGCGACTTCCATGATTTTGTCTTCTAAAGAAACATCTTCAAAAGAAATTTCGCCACGTTTTGTGAACAGGTAAGCCACCGAACCGTTGGTTCCCAAGTTACCATTGGTTTTAGAAAAACAGTGGCGAACATCTGGGACAGTACGGTTTAAGTTGTCTGTCATGGTTTCAACAATAACCGCAACACCACCAACGCCATAACCTTCATAGGTTACTTCTTTTAAATCATCGTTATCATCACCGCCAGCACCACGCTGAATTGCACGATTAATCGTGTCGCGTGTCATATTCACTGAAAGTGCTTTTTCAACAACAGCACGTAAACGAGGGTTACTCGCCGCATCTGGGCCGCCCAATCTAGAAGCGGTTACGATTTCACGGATATATTTGGTAAAAACTTTACCGCGACTTGCATCTTGTTTAGCTTTACGATGCTTAATATTGGCCCATTTAGAATGACCCGCCATGGAAGTAACTCCAAAAAATTAAAACTCAAAAAAGTGCGTGAATATTAGCATAGCGATAGTTTTCTTGAAAACTGCCATAGCTCATATTCAAAATTTAAAATTTTGATTAAGCATCAAAAAATGATCAGATGGTTCAGACGATTTAGTTAATTTTTACATCAATATCATATTCGGTATATAGTGCTTTGATTTTTTCTAAATCTTGTTGCAGATCAGTAGGGTGAATTTTACCTAAAATGCCGCCTTGTTTGGTTCGGGCATTTGCATACATCAAGATGATCGGTACGTTGGCTGCTTTTGCAATATGCCAAAAACCAGTGCGAATGGGTTTTCGCGCTTCACCATCTTTTGCTCGTGTCGCTTCAGGAGCTATAACCAAATTAAAATTATCATTTTGATTAAATAGATCAACCATTTGAGTCACGATATCTTTGTTGGCTTTGCGATCAACAGGAATACCACCAAGTTTTTCTAAAATAGGCTTGAGAGGGCCTTTGAATAGTTCTTTTTTTATCAGTGTATGTATTTTTAATTCTAAAATTTCAAATAAAGCCAGAGAAAGGATGGTATCTAGGTTTGATGTATGCTCGAATCCAATAATAACTTGTTTTTTTTCTAGAAGTTTTGGATCAACATTGTATTGCCAACCTGTTGCTTTAAAAATAGATTTTCCTAAAAATTTTTTCATGTTTATCATCATAGGCTTTGAGTCGCAGCAGTGTAATACGACTTTTTAGGAAAACACATATCCGAAAAGACCAGATCAAAATAAATTTAGATGTCTTATTAATGATCAAAATAGTGCAATATCATCTTTACTCAAGCTGTAAAGATCATATAGAATCAGCTCAGTTTATGATTTTTAACACTATTTTAGTAATTTGATAAAATCATCTGCTTGTAATTTAAGTTAAATTTAACTAAGATCAAGTCGCATTTTTCATATCAAATATATGATTAAAGTTTAGGGCCTATAGCTCAGTTGGTTAGAGCAGCGGACTCATAATCCGTTGGTCGACAGTTCAAGTCTGTCTGGGCCCACCATATAAAACAACCACTTACGTGTACTAATCGTAAGTGGTTTTTTTGTTTTTAGATTCTGGTAAGCAAATGGTAAGCAGCTTAAATCAACATTATTCTTAATTGGTTTTGTTGGATAAAGACTTTAAAGATAGAATTTCCTATAGTTACTCAAATTCAAGTGACGACTTGGGTATGGGGCGATCTAATTCTGGCATGGCTTAATCATAATTTAAGTCAATACTTTGAGATATGAAGTATATGATCGAATTTTAGATCAGTTTATTACAAGTTTCGTAAGCGTGGGCTGAACCCCACACCTATTTTTTAATTTTGGTCGGGTTGCCACCGGTGTGGCAGTAATTCTTCTATTTAGGTCACTTTATGTGTCGGTAACATAGGCATACAGATCCAAGCCATTCAGCTTTGCTGACTGGATTTAAGTCTTGATATTCGCCGCTCGTTGACCACTGCGCAGCGAGCCAACAAACAGCCAGTTCTTACTTCCCAAGGCCTAAGGGCGCATTTGGTTGTCGGGTAGTCAGACGCAGTTGCCTACGTCAACCCCCTAAGAACCGTGCATGCGAGTTTCCCAGCACACGGCTCAAGCCTCTTCTAAGGCGCCATTCGGCACCCGGTTATACCTCGTTGACATTGGCAAACTGAACACTCCTCGGACAATACAGATAGATGGTAAATCTCAAGATGAGCGACCGCATCCATCCTACCATGACTTAGCTTCACAATATGACGGCTGTGCCATGGTGTATCTTTGGTGACTGGTTTAAGACAGGCGCAGCAGGGATGACTTTGTTTTAGCCACACTCTATACAGCTTGGCTCGCCACTTTGGGGATCTGGTGATAGAATTTACCAAGGCAGTAAATGGGTTTTTTACACGGTAAAAATTGGCTGGCAGTGCCGCATTAAGAAATACATTTAAGAGAGCAATGTTGAATTAGCCGGGACAATTTCAGCTGGGATCTCACCTGCTTCAGGTGACGATGTTCAAGGTATTATTGCCAATACAGCATTTGGTGCAGGGGCAGGCAGCATGAGCACATGGAAAAAGGTTTACAAACGATAAAAGGGCAGGCTGCCATACCTGGGTGTTAATTGTGGGTGTCCGCTTTAGTTGGAATACAATATGATGTGGGAAGGAAAAAATTTATTAAGGTTAAGGGTGATTAGATCATTTGGATCAGTAGCAATTTTCGCATGCAATATTAAAGAATCAGAATTGGAAATGTAAATTTCTTTATTTTTAAATTTTTCTGATATAACAGATTTTTTGAACAACTCATATTCGGATACATATGAGTTCATTCGAATATCACTGATCCAATTTTTAGCTCTTAGCAGGCGCCAATTTATATTTGTGACGTCAGCTATAGTCAGGCCTCGATAAGATATTTTTCTAATTTTATCGAAAATTATGTCGAATAAAAATATGTGAGATCTATGCAAATAGCTAATATTTAATAAGAGAGTTTCTAAGTTTTTTTCAAGAGCTATAGCACAATAGTTACATAATTCATAGTTATTAATAATTAATCCCCATTGATATAGAAGATATATAGAATAGATAGCATCAAGATTTTCAAAAGAAATAATTTTTTCAAGTGTTGGATAACATATGGGTTGTGGACAACCTAATCCATCGGATATTACATAGCTGCGAATATCTGAAGATAAGTTATGCATGTCATTTATAATTTTATTTGATGTAAATTTTGTGTTTTCAATATCCCAAATAGGGTGTTGAATAATACAGGTTGCACCGGGTATATTTTTCTCAGTGCTTTCTTTCCATGATTTTTGAGGTGTAGATAAACCAAATTTATATTTTTTAAATAATTTATCTTCAGGTGAATGTTTAGAATTTGAATACATGAATTTATAAAACTTGTAATCATTTGTTATGTTTAAGTGCTTTAATTTTTTAGCTTCATTGAATAAATAGTCAAACCAAGTAATTGTTTTTGCATATTCCAAAATGCCACGAGCATTGCGTCCCATTTTTCCATTCCATACTAAAGTTGGGGTAAAGTTATTTAGTAATTATACCTCTTTTCTTTACCCCTTTAAACGTGCTTTTATAGTTTTAAAGCATTTTAAAGAGAGAAATATGGCACTAAAGCATAAACATAAGCCGATTACAGATGATCGGCTTTTATTGACCACTAGAGAGACAGCTAGGCTTTTAGGGTATGCAGAACAGACTTTACGTAAGTGGGCTTTATATGAAAATGGCCCAATTAATCCTATTAGACATGGACGTACTCTTCGTTGGAGTAAGGCGGAAGTCTACAAATTTGCTGGTGTCGAAGAAGAGGCCTAGAAAAATCGAGACAGTTTTTCTTGTTATTAATGCTTATTGCATTTGATATAAAAAAGACATGCAATAACAAGAAAAGCTAGCTCATCCAGAAAAAATTTATAATTGATTTTTTAAAAATATCATTAGCTTAAATTTGATTGAGATTTAGGTCCTAAGATTTCTCATGCTCAAAAAAAGCCTTTATGAAATTTTTAGAATGATGAATTTGGAGCTAATAATGTCCAAAAAACAAGCTAAACCAAAGAAGAGTTCTAAGCTATCTTGTGTGAAACAAGACAAATTAACTGAAAGTTCGCTAAGAAAATTCTCCGACATAATCGACCAGACAATAAAGCTTACTAATGTTGAGGTAGGTGATCAAAAAAATGCAAAAGATCGACTGAAAAATTCAATGATTACTCGCGTTAAGAAAGACTATTTGAGTCTTACACAACATACGTATCTTTTATCTATTGAAGCTAAAAGTCATGAAGATTGGTTTAAGAATCAAGCTAACTATATTTTTTGGTCAGAGCTATTTACTTATCTTCAAAGTCACAAAATAAAATGTGAATATAGAATTAACTTCTATAAGGAACTTTTTGATTATTTAACTAAATTAGAAGATGAAAATTTATTTTATTTAATTAATAAGGAAATCTTGAAGAGGGATAAATATCATATTCCTAAAATAATTTATAAAACAGATTTTGTAAATTATTTTAAATTACCTAGAAATATTTTTGAAAAATAGAAAGTTGATATTGTGGAATGCTGAAATGAATAATAAATTAGATTTAGAAGTTTTTAAATCAAGGTGTGCTTGTTTAGCTGAAATTTTATCTTCATATAGAGAAGGTTTGCTTCTATTAGAATCATGTGATTTAAAAGATTTTCATAATACTTATATGACTGATGAATTTATGAGGGAATTAAAAGTTTTATGTGAAGGTATATATTCATATTTAAACATAAATAAAGCTAAAACCCAATATAAAAGTATTTTAGGGTCATCAAGTATCTGCATTTTATATAAAAATGTTAAAGATTCGGATGTTATAAATAAAGAAAAACAACTTTCGATTAACCAAAATATTTTAAAAATTTTTAATGTTGTAAATTTTTTAATTGTGTTGATGTCCAATATGGAGAACTCTCAAAATAAAATTGAAAGGCTAAACTATAATTTCTATCTAATTTTAAAAATGATGGGAAAAAGTTTTAAGGATTTTATTTTCGAAGTATTGCCGATAGTTTCTCAATATTTTAATCATCTTATTGAGTTCGATCATACAGCTAAGACCATTAAAGAGTTCAATACGTATGCAAAAGCCCAAAATGTAGATGTCACAGAATTCTGTAAGGGCCTTGATGTTAATGTTTCAGAAAATATAATCAAAGCTCTAACAAGGTATTTAGACGAGTACAGAATTGCAGTTGAGGATATCTTTTATCACAACAATGTAAGAATTAAAAAGACGGATGAGATTGAGAATATAGACGATTTGGACGTTGATCCGCAGACATATCATAATCCGCCTTTGGTCACCGAGAGCCAGTTTGATTACTCAGATGACAAAGATAACATTGATGATGAAGTCGATGAAGATAAGACTTCTAAGCAGTATGATTATAATCTAAATGAAGATACGCGTAGACTAGCACCATTTGTCTCAAATCAAAGATTGAATCGTCATATAGATAGAACTCAGCAACCAACGGTGAGTAATATTTACTATTTGGACATACCCTTATTAAAAATTGTAAACCAGATTTTACTTGACCAACTTCATGAAAACAAAGATATCATGGAATCTGCAAAAGCAGCTTGTTGCTTGATGTCAATCTTTACCGGGCAGAGTGCCGTTATATTTCAAGATATCGACCAATTGCTAAAAACTAAGCAATTAAAACGTAGCTCCAATCGTGCCTATTATTTGTGGATCGTTGATGCAAATTTAAATAAAAATTTGAAAGGTCAAATTGCTAAAAAAGACAATAAATATAACGAGCATACAACTTGGGCATTTCAAATTCCTGCTATGTGGATTGATAGAATTAGAGAGGCTAACCTTTCCAATCTAACGAATACAGATTTCGAAAAATCTTTATCAGAATGGTTTTATCATCGTCGTATAGGCCCGATATCAGTTACTTCAATTGCTTTACAACTTTCCTTTCATTTGAACCGTATATGTAAAGATGATCTTACGAAAAATTTCTTAATCGGTAGACAGGTTTCACATCAACCTGATCTAGCGTATGGGGGATTTTCTTATAAACAGTTAAATGAGGTATATGAGAAGTATATATATCTATGGTTTCAAAATAAAAACGAGGTAAATGTTTTAGATCGTCCGCAATTTATTCAAGTAGAAGAGCAAGCCCGCGTAGGAAGTCAGCGTGTATGGTCATTTGATAAAGCGAAAAAATTCTTAAATACATTAAACTTGAAAGTTGTCCAAGTTTTAAAAGAAGAACAAGACATTGCTGAAAAATTTAATGCTTTCAGTGTTTGGATTTGGTTTTGTTGTCTATTGTCTTCAGGTGCACGTCCTGCTATAGGTGCATCTAGTATCAGAGAAAATTTTGATTTTATTACTAATATTGCATATATCCATGATAAGAGCAGTAGATCTCGTCCACATGGTCGTTATTCACCTCTGATCGAATTCGTTGTTAATGAGTTACAGCATTATGATGAATTTATCAAAAACATTAATGCCTTAGAGCTAGCTAATACAGCAGATCATATCTATTACCTTTCTTATTGGAAGAAAGGTTCAGAATTCATGAGCTTCACATTGGAGCCACTTACACAAAAGCATATAGCATCTTATTTATCAGAAAACTTTCCTGAAATTGATGAGTTATATCCCAATTGGACGCGCCATTTTGTAAGGAATTTTCTGGAATTGCCTGATGCGATTTTTAAGAGTTGGTATGCGCACGATCAACAAAATGAGATCGGATTTTCAAAATATTCATCTTTACAGCCCTACACCTACATGATTGAAATTCAAGATGCAGTAAATCAGCTGTTTAAAAGACTGGGATTAAAATCAGTGGTGAGCCAATCATGAAAGATGAAGAGTTACAAAAAATTCGAACTAAGCTAGAGTCTTCGACGAATGTTTTATTTGAAAAAATCTCAGAATTTCTTATCCATGAGATCACGGAATCTTGTGAAAAAAAGAAACTTGATGATCTTATTCAAAACGAAATGTATTCGAATCGAGCTAAAGTAGAGAAATACTTTCGCAATAGGAAAATCTCAAAAAAAGATTTGGAAGAATTAAGGGGATATTGGTCTGAATTATGTGTGAAAAAAAAGCAAGAAATAGAGTCACAAATACCGTGGTTAAAGGATCAATATGAAATTAAGCTTATTCAAAGAGCATATTCAGCTCCAAATATTAAAGATATTGAATCAACGCAAATTAAGTTGCTTAGAGGGCAAAGGTTACATGAGTTTAAGCTCAAGTTGCATTTCTTTTGGGAGACTGAATTACCGAAAAGGCTTAAAACTGATGTTTTTAATGCTGATTTTACGGATGAGCAAAAGGAATTACTTCTTCGACAATTTTTAATAGCACTAGTTATTGATTGTGGGTGTAGTTATAAAGAGGACTTAATGGCGATTCTAAGGTCACTCAGAGCATATTTTTCAAATGATCAGTTAAAACCATCAGAATTGTTGAGTGGACTTGTATCCCTATATCGTAAAGGTTCATCAAAAACGGGTTACTTATATAATTATCCAGTAGAAAATGAGAAATATGCGAATTTAGTCTATCTCGATAAACCATACCAAATTAAACAAATTTATCTCACAGCTATTAGTTTGTTAATGATGGTGAGACTTATCAATATTATTGAATTTGAAACTCAGGCTGAAAGGAATCAGGGAGAAAAAAGGCTAATTCAGCTTATTGAATCTATCGATGCTCAAAATGGCGAAGAATTTGATAAATATATTGATTTGGCTATATTGGATGTCGATCAGAATAGTGTTTTACGAGATTATTTTGCAAAGGAAAAATATCAATTATTTGAGCATGTCGATTACGTGCAGTATTTTAGTCAAAAGAATACGCTTGACGGTTTTACAACAGCATTATCTACGGGGACGTTAGACAGCGCTGCACTATCAATGTCAACCTTAAAAATGCTTGAGACGCTTGATGCATTTAAAGACAAGAAATCTTTAAAAAAGAAATTGATTACTTCCGAAAATGCATTTGATGATCCAAACGGGAGTTTTCGAAAGCCTAAGTCTGAAAATATCCAAAAACTGAGTACGCAATATCATTGTGCCGCTGAAATTAAAAAAGGATTGATAGGGCAATTTAAAGATAAAGAAAAACCCGAGACCATTAGGCAATTCTCTGAAGATATTAAGTCGCTTAAAGAAAGCTATAGTAATCATAAATATAGCTTAGCTAAAGACATTGCATTTGTGAGTGTTCAGATTGCGTTGATGACATGGTATCGGGAGTATCTTGTAGGCGGTCAATCTTCAAATTTTTCTAAAGTAAAAGATGGGATTGCTCTGAGCTCCTTGGATACTTATAAATCCTCTTTCGCTGAAGATCTTTTTATGTATGTTGTTATTCATGACCTTGATATCTTTAAGATGGATGAAGAACAATTTGAGGGGGCGTATGAATATATTTTAAGCGAAAAATTGATTGCTGATAAGCGTCGAAAAAATAAAGCATTTAAAAATAATATTAGGGAAGTGAAATATGATAGCTATGGTAAAGCTGTAGAAAATTTAAAAAAATTTCATAACAGTTTAATTCGTAATTTTGGTGCTCCCCGAGTAGGCTTTTTAGATCAGTTGAAGTCCTTTGGTCTTCAGATGTGTAGAGCATCATATGTTACCCCAGTGATGTGGGCGCATTTTAATAATTTGATTGGTCGCCAAGCTGATCTGAGTAAAGAACAAAAAAATATATTCAAAACAATTTGTATGCTTGCTTACCGCACAGGTTTAAGAGTTGGTGAAATTCTTGGGCTAAGGTTAAGAGACTTAGCCATGATTGAACTTGATGTTAAAACAATTGGCTATGAACGATATTATTATTTAACAGCAAGTAATCCTCAATTTATCAAAAGCTTTATTCATAATAACTATCATCGTCAGGTTAAAACGAAGAATGCAAAACGAGGAATACGCCTTGATGAATTGCTAACTGAATGTGAATTGAATGAATTTATTGGCCTAATCAAAAAGCATCTTAATGTAAAAGTTGGTCAAAAATGGTTAGGGGGAGAAGACTGTTTTATCTTCCAAGATGAATTTGGTCAAATTTTTTCATCTCGTTTTATTAGTGCTAAGACAAAGGAAATTTTTGATACTTTATTCAATAACGAACCACATGATTATTCCTTTCATAGCTTTAGGCATACTGCGACAAACAATTTAGCTTTAATTTTGAAAGGAAGTGAAGCGTTAATCAGAAGTTGGATTGGCTACTCACCTGATCAGATTGCCAAAATTAAAAATTATTTATTGGGTGATACAGACAGTATTGCTGGACGTCAGGATGTTTGGAAGATTTTGGCACATTTTATTGGCCATTCATCTATTGAGATGACAGCCAACTATTACCTGCATTTTGGTTCAATGTTAGTCGGGGATGCATTATGTCCAGATGAAAGTAAAATATCAGCAAATATTGTAAGAGCTTTACTTTCTTGCAGAGTATTCAAGAAACAATTGAATACGTCGCAAATGAAAGAGAAGCTTGAATTAAAAGAAATCTTAGAGAAGATAGCTCCCAATTCAAAGATTATTCAAGACGTAATATTTCCTGATCGGTGGCATACTCAGATATTAAAACGAGAAGATGTAGAGCAAACAGATCATGTAACCGAAAGGCTCAAACTGACATCAGAATTGAATGATATTATAGATGTACTTTCAGGAAAAAATGAAAATCTGAAGTTGAAAGAAATTGGGAGAGACTTGGCCTCAAACCTGTATAAAAATAGACACTCTCAACACAAAAAAGATATTTCTAAAAGTAATCCTTTAGACATGCTGTTAAAGCATATCAATAGAAATAAGTCTGGAAATGTATTTAGCGAAGCTGATTTTAAAATTTTCACAGCTTTACTGGATAGCAACTTTATGTTGGATTATTTTGAGCGCCGTATTCGTCTTATAGATGCTCGTATGGAGGTGTATATCCAAAGCGAAGTAGAGTATCAGGAGTTTGATAAATTTTGTCGTGAGTTAAAATTTATATACAAGCAGTTTAAAGAAAAAATTAAAATATCAAAACTGTCATGGAAGGAAATTAAAGCTGAACTTGAAGCGGCTAAAAGTAAGAAAGGGGTAAGCTTAAAAATTAGTAATGACAACTATAAAGATAATACTGATGTGTGCTGAATTAGCAGGAGACTTTCACTTGGGAGATTCTAGGCAGCTAACCGATAAAAGTCTTCTGCCATTTGATT
>NZ_JAMFKZ010000041.1:12326-14720 GCF_023488045.1 Acinetobacter sp. ANC5681 | reverse complement strand
CTGCCGTATAGGCAGCTTAGAAAATACCATCTAAGAATTTTGTATTTTTTTTAATGTTCACTGCCGTATAGGCAGCTTAGAAATCATACGAGATTTCAGGAACTTTACCCGTCAAGTTCACTGCCGTATAGGCAGCTTAGAAATTATAATGTCAAGGCATTAATTGATAGTTTAGGTTCACTGCCGTATAGGCAGCTTAGAAAAACTCAAAAACTTGCTGACAAAGCGGCATCAGGTTCACTGCCGTATAGGCAGCTTAGAAAAGTGTAGCGTGTAAGTTTTTCTCTATTAGCTTGTTCACTGCCGTATAGGCAGCTTAGAAATCACCAACATTTAGTTTGTTGAAGTAGTCTACGTTCACTGCCGTATAGGCAGCTTAGAAATGAGAATAAGCGTTATTTCGATGAGTCTACATGTTCACTGCCGTATAGGCAGCTTAGAAAAACACACCTATTTGGTACTGGAATTTTTGTGGGTTCACTGCCGTATAGGCAGCTTAGAAAATTGCATTCACTGTTGTTTCATAGATTTCACGGTTCACTGCCGTATAGGCAGCTTAGAAAAATAAGGCAAGTCCAAATTAATAGACAAACCTGTTCACTGCCGTATAGGCAGCTTAGAAAGATGGAAGGAAATGATATTTCCAGCCTTTGCTGTTCACTGCCGTATAGGCAGCTTAGAAAAAAAGATAAGCCCTAAGCTCATCATCTCGGTCGTTCACTGCCGTATAGGCAGCTTAGAAACGCAACTGCTTTTGATGAAGCATTGATGGAGCGTTCACTGCCGTATAGGCAGCTTAGAAAAGCATTGCCTGATGATGGTGCTGATAAAATTTGTTCACTGCCGTATAGGCAGCTTAGAAAGATGGATGATAAAAGCCGAGATCTATTTCAGAGTTCACTGCCGTATAGGCAGCTTAGAAAATCACATTTGGCACTGAACCGCATTATTAGACGTTCACTGCCGTATAGGCAGCTTAGAAAATTTTCTCAATTATGCGAAAAATACTATTTAGGTTCACTGCCGTATAGGCAGCTTAGAAAACAAACCGTTTAGTATTTGACGAGCTACAAGAGTTCACTGCCGTATAGGCAGCTTAGAAAATGAATATTGCGCCAAATGAATTGTGCAGTCAGTTCACTGCCGTATAGGCAGCTTAGAAATGCTAAACGGTGGGGCGAACGAGGTTACACAAGTTCACTGCCGTATAGGCAGCTTAGAAAAAAGACAACTGGAACACCTGAAGCAAGAGAAAGTTCACTGCCGTATAGGCAGCTTAGAAATGATGATCTTAAATATGTGATGGAGTAAAGATGTTCACTGCCGTATAGGCAGCTTAGAAATTTGCCAAAGGTTGAAAGACCTTGAGAGTAAGGTTCACTGCCGTATAGGCAGCTTAGAAAACCATTATCACTTGAAATTAATGCCCGTGCGAGTTCACTGCCGTATAGGCAGCTTAGAAATTGTGGGAGCAATACCTCAAAAACATTAGGCGGTTCACTGCCGTATAGGCAGCTTAGAAATAGATATTGCTCATGCGCAACTGGTGCACGTCGTTCACTGCCGTATAGGCAGCTTAGAAAATCTGATAACTTATAGCTTTCACCAAGTAATTGTTCACTGCCGTATAGGCAGCTTAGAAAATTGCATTCACTGTTGTTTCATAGATTTCACGGTTCACTGCCGTATAGGCAGCTTAGAAAAATAAGGCAAGTCCAAATTAATAGACAAACCTGTTCACTGCCGTATAGGCAGCTTAGAAAGATGGAAGGAAATGATATTTCCAGCCTTTGCTGTTCACTGCCGTATAGGCAGCTTAGAAAACGTGTGCGCGTGAAATCTCGTTCTCTCGTTCGTTCACTGCCGTATAGGCAGCTTAGAAATTTGCTATCACCGTACCAGTCCATAAAAACAAGTTCACTGCCGTATAGGCAGCTTAGAAAAGGATCAAACGTCTATGCAGCCGCAACAACAAGTTCACTGCCGTATAGGCAGCTTAGAAATTAATTGGAAGTCTGCTTGCTGTTTGGTACAAGTTCACTGCCGTATAGGCAGCTTAGAAATTGCGTCATCACAATTTGACCACGCCCCGCATGTTCACTGCCGTATAGGCAGCTTAGAAAGATGATCTGCGAAATAATCTGTTGATTAGTCAGTTCACTGCCGTATAGGCAGCTTAGAAAATAGCCGTTTAGAATATCAATCATGGTAATACGTTCACTGCCGTATAGGCAGCTTAGAAACGCGGTGTGCATGTAAATACGCTGAATATCTCAGTTCACTGCCGTATAGGCAGCTTAGAAAACGACAAAATTTCTTAGCAGAAAGCCAAACATGTTCACTGCCGTATAGGCAGCTTAGAAAATACCATCTAAGAATTTTGTATTTTTTTTA
>NZ_JAMFKZ010000041.1:0-12316 GCF_023488045.1 Acinetobacter sp. ANC5681 | reverse complement strand
GCCGTATAGGCAGCTTAGAAAATCTGATAACTTATAGCTTTCACCAAGTAATTGTTCACTGCCGTATAGGCAGCTTAGAAAAAATGGACCAACTAAAAAGTCAGAAGTACTACGTTCACTGCCGTATAGGCAGCTTAGAAACGAACGAGTCAAAGCATCACTACGGAGCCGAGGTTCACTGCCGTATAGGCAGCTTAGAAAAATGCAGCGAATGAAGCCTTTAAACTAGCAAAGTTCACTGCCGTATAGGCAGCTTAGAAATTGCCAAATTCTTTCATCTGCCAAAGCAATAAGTTCACTGCCGTATAGGCAGCTTAGAAATGATTTTCTTGCTCAAAATCATCAGATTCAAAGTTCACTGCCATACAGGCAGCTTAGAAAATGCTGAATAATACGTTTCTACTGGTGTATAGGTTCACTGCCATACAGGCAGCTTAGAAATGATACTATTCCACCTGATAACACACCAACAAGTTCACTGCCATATAGGCAGCTTAGAAAGCCTTTTTTGCTAATGCTGATTGAGACATGCCGTCCACTGCCGTATAGGCAGCTTAGAAGTATTATTTTCAGTTATACTTATGCAAGCGAGATATTCTGTAAATAATTCTTGTAATAAAAGCCAATTATTTCAGTGAGATAATTGGCTTAAGTGAGAGTTGCGATTATCCGCTAATTCGTCGGTCATCCCAATAACACGGCACTACAATCAAATGGTTCTCATGTAACCGAGACCATAATCTTACACCTAAATCCCGCTGCATATTTTGGACTGTGAAATTGGAAATCAGCAGGGTAGATTTCATATTGTCATAACGGCTATATAGAACCTTATGTACCATCTCTAGGCGTTTTTCATGCCGGTCATGCAGGCCATATTCATCAATCACTAATAAATCAAAACTGGAGAAATGGTCGATGACTTCTTTCTCAGAGCGTGAAGTATCTGACCAGGTATCCATCATTTTTTGAGCAATTTCTGCACTGGTATAGTAGCGTGCAGACTTTGTACTGTTATGCAGAATGTTGCGAATAATTGATGCGCTCAGATGGGTTTTACCTGTACCCGGTGTACCAATCATCAACATGTTCGGATTGTGACCAGAAATAATCTGCTGCGCAAAAGCCTGACATAGTTTGATGGCATTGTCTTGAGCAGGACATGCAACTACAAAATTCTTGAAGCCACGGTCCAGATAGCGTTTATTGAGCCCTGAGTTTTTGATTTTCTGTTCTAGCAATCGCTGTTGCAGTTCATCCTCATAGGCTACATTTGAGTGATGGACGGTTTCTTTGGCACACAATTTACAGAGCCTGTGACCTGCAATTTCTATCAGGGGTATATGATGGGTAGCGCAAAGTGTTTCCGTTGTTTCTGCGCGAAACTGGAGTGTTTTAAGCATGGTATTCATGACTGATCTCCTAAATCCACTTTGAATTTTCTAAAAAACTCTCATTTTTTTCTTCAAAATTTGAAGATGAAGATGAAGATGAAGATGAAGATGAAGATGAAGGGCATGATTCAAGCATGGCTTGAGTAATACTCGAGCTCTTCTCAGGAGTTGCTTGAGCATTTACTTTTCGTTGCTTGGTTGATGCTTGAGCATTACTAGCGGATTTCCCCCAACGTGCTTGAGCTGCATTTTTAGCTTTATCAGATTTCATTTGCTGATTTTGAAATGCCTGGCTTTTTAAACTGCTTAAGAAATTTGAATGAATCTGCTCAGACTCGACTTCAAACAATTCTAGGGCCATCAGCGTATTTAACAAAGTTTTAGCCTTGGTGTGCTGCGGTAATTTCGTGATGCTACATACAGTCGCTAGGTCGTGAGGAATGGCACCATTTTTCCAGAAATCCATCATTAACAGCAGTGCCGCACCAATTTGTTCTGCTGTCATTCGTGCAAATTTCGCCTGTAGGTCGCCAATATAGAGTGGCATCCAAATTGAAATATCTTTATTCATATGTTGACCTTTTTATAGGTATAAAGGGGCTAAGGTCATCGATTTGATGACCTTTTATGTTTGCTTTATGAGTGAGCGAGACTCATCAAGCGGAGACGGGTCTGTTGAGCCAAGTCATCGTAATGAGCTTGTCCTTCATCCAGCATTCGCTGTAACCAGAGTCTCAATGCTTGGTGGTCATCGAAGCATTTATTGATTTCCAGCAAAAAGGCCAGATTGTGCAGTTTGGGAATGTGAAACTCATGAATGAGTTCACGAGCGACCAAATCTGCTTCAGGACTGACGACTACACCGCCAAAGAAAGCTTTACTATTCATGTGTAAGCTCCTCTGTATTTAGTTTTTCCAGCATGGCTTCAAATGCACTGCCATCGCGGCGCGTAACATTGGGGATGTAACGGCTATAGACCCGGAATAGCATTTCAGTCGTTGAATGCCCCAATTGACGTGCGATCCATTCCGGATTTTCTCCTGCTGACAGCCATAGAGTTGCTGCTGTATGACGTGTTTGGTAGGCTCTTCTAGACTTCAATCCTAGAAAGCGCAAGATCGGATGCCAGACACGTTTATTCACCAGACGGTAATCGAGAGGTCCACCATCACGGTTGCAGAAGACGAAGTCCGATTTTCCGTTGTTGAGGCTTTTCTGTTGCAGAAAGGCCTGATAAACCCGATCACTCATTTGGATGGTACGGTCAGAACCATAAGTTTTGGTTCCACCAAGAACACCATTCACTAATGCTTCACGAATGTGGATTTCCCGACGTTGTAAGTCGATATTTTTCCATTGCAGACCATCGATTTCACTGGTGCGCATACCCGTAAAAAAGCGAATGGTGTAATAGGGGCGGAAGTCTTCACGCACTGTGGTAAGAATTTTATGCACCTCTTCCAGAGAAAAAGGTGTGACTTCAATCTTGCTTTCCTTCAGATTGTTAATATTTTTATAAGGCGACTCAAACTCGTATCGTTCAGCCGCATCATTGAGTATCATACGTAAAGGCGTCATGATTTGATTGATCCTCGATGCTTTCAGACTTGTTTGATCTTTTCCGTGTGTCACTTTGGCGAGAGAGGCACGGAAGTTCAGCAAGTCTGACTTCTTGATTTTCGAGAGAACCTGATTACCAAAAGCAGGAATCAAATAGTTTTTGATCACAATTGAAACCTTTTGCTGATATGAGGTTCTCCATTCAACTTGTTTCTGCTTTAACCACAATTCAGTAAACTCTTTAAAAAGAGGAACTTTGGTCTGTACAGCAATTTGCTGACTTCTTTTTTCCTTAAACTCCTCAACACGGTTACTTTTTGGAAAGTACTTTTCGTATTCAAAGGTTCCCAAAGTAATTTCAGCTTCAAGCTGTTCGAGACGTTTTTTCAAAATGCGTCGGTTATAAGCATTGTCTTCAAGATTGGTTGTTTCTCTGCAACGAATGCCCATGTAGCGAAAGTCGGCAATCAGTTTGCCACTTCGTTCCCGGATGGTAGCCATCAGTTAAACCTCCTAAGCCTTATTGCAGGGCATCCATGCTTAAACCAGTGAATTTAAGCATTTCAGTTTCAATGCGTTCCCAAACAAAAAGAATTTTGCGGCCACCAAAAGGACGGATGTAGTGAACACCTTCGATAAAGACACTGTCCTTTAGCTGGTTGCGAATAGTACGAGCGTCGTACTGGATTTTTTCAGCCAGTTGCTGGGCTGTGAGATAGGTATATGACATAATAGAGCCTCATATTTTTTACTAGGTAACTAGGAAAAATTATTCCTAAGACATAAATTATCATATTTTTATGTTGTTGCAAGTACTTTTTATGATTTAAGTAGGAAATTTTATGATTATTTCAAACTTGGCAGTTTTATTAGCAGAAAGGAAACTTAAGGTTGCTGATTTGGTAAGAAGTACTGGAATTAATAAATCTACTTTGCACAAACTTTATAATGATGAATCTGTACGGATTGATTTTGAAACCATTGATAAAATTTGTATTGCATTAGATGTGGGAGTGGGTGATTTATTGATTTTTAAGAAAATTGATAATAATCAAAATGATAATGATTAGTTTGGTCACAAATGGTCACATCAAAAAGTAAAATGGTCACAAATTATTGAACGATTGGTAAAAAACACTGTGCTTTGAAAAGAGTTAGGTGTTTTTTACAGCCAAAAAAGCTCTGAGAGGGCTAAAAAGTAGAGATGGAATGAGAGCATTTGAGATCAATTAAGACCATTTTTATTGTCGTGGGCACGCCATGGTCACATCTTGGTCACAAAATACAAATTACATTAAGAATATTTTTTATTGAATTGAATCACAAAGGAAGGCGGAATTTTCAAAAATATAATAAAATCAACAAGAAAAAAGCCCTAATCTTTCGACTAGGGCCTTTTAAATTTGGAGCGGGAAACGAGACTCGAACTCGCGACCCCAACCTTGGCAAGGTTATGCTCTACCAACTGAGCTATTCCCGCATATTGAGCAGTTTTTACTAAAACTTACACTTAAAAAAACCAAACTGGAGCGGGAAACGAGACTCGAACTCGCGACCCCAACCTTGGCAAGGTTATGCTCTACCAACTGAGCTATTCCCGCGTGCCGCTTATAATACATTAAGCAAAACAAGGGTCAACAACTTTATGCAAATAAATTAATTAATTGCATAAAATTAAAGCATTTCTGCGATTAAAAAAGTTAAAAGGCAAAATTTTGTACAAAATTTTCTCTTCATCTAGGGTCATGTATACTAAGGCACTATCACAATCTGACTTTATAGAGTGGCTGATGAAATTAGAGCAACAGTTGATTGAGCGTTTGCAAACCTTAACACCGACCCATTTGGAGGTACTGAATGAGTCGGCTGGACATGGAGGCTATTTCCCAGGAAAAGAATCGCATTTTAAAGTGATTGTGGTGAGTGAGGAGTTTCAGGGTTTACGTTTAGTACAGCGTCATCAAAAAATCTATGCTGTGGCGGCTGAACTGATGAGTCCTGGTAAAATTCATGCTTTAGCAATTCATGCTTACGTTCCTAGTGAATGGCAAGGTCAAGCGCCAGCCAGTCCTGAATGTGCACACGCACCTAAAAGTTAAGGATGGATCATGGACGCACATTTACTCACCAAAATTATTCATATGTCCGCTGTGAGTTTGCTAATTATTGCTTTTGTTTTTCGTGCAGCAACTTTATTTGTTGGTGTTCAGGATCAGCAGCCAAATCCAAAGGGATTTAAAGCACTCGTTGGCTTACAACATTTATCACTGACGCTGATTATTGTGACAGGTGCTATTTTAGTGGTGATGAAAAACTTTGAGGTCGCGCCTTGGTTTTATGCCAAAGTGATTCTCTTTTTTGTACTTTGGTCATCTTTAATCAAAATTTATAAAAAAGATAACAGCGTGTTGTTACAGCAGCGCCGTGCAGGTTTGTTGGTTGGTACAGTGGCATTGGTTGGTATTATTGGCTTAGTCATCATTAAACCTGTTTTTGCGTAATTGTTTGACATTGTTTTAGTAATTGTTTTTGCACTAGGTTAAACTGCGTGCAGTTTACAAAAATCTTGTAGAGGGAAATCATGTTAACTCGTGTGGTATTTAACCAAAAAGGTGGTGTAGGGAAATCAAGTATTACAGTCAACTTAGCTGCAATTAGTGCTAAGCAAGGTTTAAGAACTTTGGTGATTGATCTTGATCCACAAGCAAATTCAAGCCAGTACCTTTTAGGTGAAGATGCAACATATTCTGCAGACAAAGCAGCATTAGAGCCAAACATTGAAAACTTCTTTGAAGATATTTTGGGAAGCACGCAGCAAAAGGGCCTGATTGGTAATGCAATTGGTTCAATTTTGAAAGCACCACGTGGTAAGGGTTTAGAAAGTTACGTTCATCGCTCATCTTTTGAAAACTTGGATGTGATTCCTGCAAGCCCAAGTCTTGGTGCTTTGGAGCATGCATTAGAAAGTAAGCACAAAATTTATAAGTTACGCGACTCGATTCAGTCCCTGAGTGCGCGTTATGACCGTATTTTTATTGATACTCCTCCAGCGTTTAACTTTTTTACGTTATCAGCATTAATTTCAGCAGACCGAGTATTGATTCCTTTCGATTGTGATGTCTTCTCGAAACGCGCGTTACAAACTTTGATTGAAAATGTACTCGAAACCCAAGATGATCATAATGATCGCTTGGAGATTGAAGGAATCGTCGTAAATCAATTCCAGTCTCAAGCAAAGTTACCGCGTGAAGTGGTTCAGCAATTAAAAGATGAAGGTTTGCCTGTTTTAGAAAGCATGTTACCGCCATCCGTGTTGATGAAAGAATCACATCAAAAGAATTTACCCTTGATTCACTTGGCATCAGAACATAAGTTGACCTTAGCTTACGTCACTTTATTTGGTGAGATTGAATCAAAAAAATAAGAGAATCTTATGAAACGCTTATATTGGATGCCTGTGGTAGCACTCAGTATGTTATTAGGTGCTTGCGCATCAACGGTTAAGCCGTCTTATGTTTCACCAACTCAGTACCAAGCTTTAAACTGCCAACAGTTGCAAGCTGAATATAACCGTATTCAACAATACATCGATAATGGTGTGCAGACACCTAAACGTACTGGGGTTGGTGTCGGTATTGGACTTGGTGGTGGTTGGGCAAGAGGCGGTGGTTGGGGAATTTCGCCAACAATCTCATTAAATATGGGCCAGTCGATGAACACCAAGAACACCGAGCTCGCTAACTTATTAGGTCAGCAGGATGCAATTGTGCAAGCTGCACAGTTCAAAGGTTGTGCAATTGTGGTCAAGCCACGTTCAAAATCATAAGTTGAAATTCATTTATCACTGTAATTTACTACAGTGATAAATAACTAAATTTTAGCAAAATATTTCAAGATAAAAATATATAAAACAATATCTTAATAATATTTATATTCATTTCTTTAATTTTTATAGCCTAATTTTCTCCTCTAAATTTGTTTTTTTGCTTCAAATTCGTTTAAGGTGACGAGCATATTTTGTCATCTGGTCTGTCTATGATTGAAAGTTGGTTTTTTGTTTTGGCGATGTTGGCGGTGTTATTAATACCCGGTCCAACCAATGCATTGCTCGCCAGTGCAACTCATCAACAAGGCGCTTTTAAGACGATAATCTTCATTCCAATTGAATGGTTGGGATATGTATATGGCATAAGTTTGTGGGCATTATTTATTCATCTCTTTGAGCCGATTTGGCCAGTTTTAGATGTGATTTTACATACGGTGAGTTTAGCAGTGGTACTTTGGATGGCATTTCATCTTTGGAAAAGTGCGCATTTGCAAAAATATGATCAACGCCATCAGAAGATACGTAAGACAAAATTGTTTAGCGCTACTTTAAAAAATCCAAAAACAGTGCTTTTAGCGGCAGGTATTTTTCCTGTTGAAACATGGAATTCGATTGAAAATGCAGTGCTGGTTTTTGCAATTTTTAGTGTGATTTTAATCCCTGTAAGTATTTTTTGGATGTACTTCGGACGAGCACTTTTGGTTGGGAGTTTCAATGGAATTACAGCCGACCATTTATATAAAGGGTCGGCAATGTTATTACTGATCTGTATGTTGCCTATGATTTTTCGATTATTTTAATTTATTGAGCTTTACGCTCATTGAGTTTTTGCCGAACAAAACCAATAACGCCCGGCAAGATACTGATGATAATAATGCCAAAAATTAAATGGGTGAAGTTATCTTTAACGATTGGCATATTACCAAAGATATAACCTAACGTAATAAATGATGCGATCCAACAAAAAGCACCAATTACGTTATAGGTGAGGAAAAATTTATAATTCATACTGCCTGCACCTGCCACAAATGGTGCAAAGGTACGTGCAAACGGAACAAAGCGGGCAAAAATAATGGTTTTACCGCCATGACGTTGGAAGAACTGCTGTGTTTTGAGTAAATGTTGTTGATTGATGAATCGTAAATTCATTTCGAATACACGTGGGCCGATATAACGCCCAATATGGTAATTTACGGTATCACCTAATACTGCGGCAATAAATAATAAAATACCGAGTACCCACGGATCCATCGCACCAGTTGATGCTGCCAGTGCACCCGCAGCAAATAATAAGCTATCTCCGGGTAAAAAAGGCATCACTACGAGACCAGTTTCAACAAAGATAATTAAAAACAGAATGGCATAAATCCAGATGCCATAATTGGTAATAAATTCTAAAAGGTGTTCATCAACGTGCAGAATAAAATCAATAAGTTCCATGAAGCTGTTAACAGTATGAATTTGAGCTAAATCGTAGCAGTGCCTCTGGGGAAAGTCAGTATAAAAAGCAAAATAATTGGTAACTTTACAATGTGGTTGAAAAATAGTGCGGATGCGGCTAAAAAGACTTTTTTGTTGCAAATATGGAATGATGTATTCAAAAATATGCTGTTTATTGCAAAATAAAATATTTCTACACTGGTGTCATGTTAAAAATTAAACAGTATGGAACTGATCATGTTTAATCCGAATGTTGTTATTTGGTTTTCAGGCACGCTTTGCAGCCTTTGGACTGGCTATTTTCAGCATTATCACTGCATTTATCTTCCACAGTGCCGATGATCAGGCGCAACACATCAACTTTATGAAAAATCTGGCCATGTCAGGTGGCCTGTTTTATTTAATGCTGCATGGCGCAGGCCGTTTGAGCCTTGGCCACGCAATTGAAAAGGTTACCCATACCCATTAAATAACTTCAATTGATATAAAAAAGGAAGCCTTAGCTTCCTTGTTTGATTCTGATGGTATTGCTTTAGAGCATAAAGTGAATTTGCATTTCCCCAACAAGGAAACCTAGTACTGCGCCAACAATGATCAATGACCATTCATCTTCTTTAAATGCAGGGCGGAGCATACCTTCAAATTCTTCAGGGCTTAATTTTTGCATTCGTTCGACTAAAGTCGTGCGAACATCCATGGCATCTTCGGCATAAGACTCAACATAGCGCATCGTCTCTGGAAGTTGTTTTAAAATACGTTCGGCAACTTCTGCTTTCAGATTTTGATATTTTTCACCACCAATCGCATAAACAACCAATGGACGAACAATACCTGCCTGTAGGTCAATTTCTTGTTTGACATGGCGACTGACAAGTTCGATGACTTTATCTGAATTTGTTCCAGAGAAAAGCTCTTCCATCATATTACGGGATGTGAGTAATTGTTTAGAAATGAGCGCTGCATAGTCTGCCGCGACTTCATTTTGACGCTTGATGAACAAACCTTGCCATGTGTAGCCCAAAATCTTCTTTGGGTACAATGGTCTAAACATCATTTGTAAAGCCATCCAGTCACTGAAAAAGCCGACAAAACCACCGAACATTGGCAGCATCCAAGGATATTTTCCTTGAGTGACCACCCAACACAACATTTGTACAACACCGATCGCAAAACCAAAGACAAAGCCGACATTACTAAAGAATTTAAACTCTTGCTTACCGACTTTTTTGAAAATTTCGTTGAGAAGACGCTTATCTTTGAGGAGATTGCTAATCACCATGTGTTTGATGTCAAAGTATTTGATCACATCTTTTTGCACTTCGCCCATGATATGTTCAACAATCTCAGGGGCTTTGGCTTGAACTCGCTTAATTAATTTCTTTCGTGCGAACTCAGGCATACCTTCCCATAAACCCGGTTGATATTGTTGTGCAACTTCACGGGTAATGTCTTCGGCAGCAGCCATTAATGGTTTTTCAATTTCTTGAGCAATCCTTTTCGGATCCAGTCTGGCAAAAATTTCTTGGGGCTGAATTAACTTTGAGGTCATTAACTCAACGGCTATGGTCGCCATTTTTTCAGCTTTTCGCGGGACGATGCCTTGCCATCCGATTGGAAGACCAAATAACCTGAGTCCCTTAAATTCAAGTGGTGCAAACATCATTTGAATGGCAATAACTTTCGTTACATAGCCAATAAAGCCACTAATAAATGGGATCGAAATATATAACCAGAAATTCTGTTGAAAATCCGCAATCATTTCTTGAAACATTATTTTATTGGTCCTTCAAGTCCTAATTGTTGCTCGTGATAGGGCAAGCCATAGATGATAGTGAAATATTTTACAATATTGACTGAGCCAATATCTTTTAGGCTTTTAGTTACCTTTTTATTTTCCTCTTTCCAAGGATAGTGCAGTCGCACAAAAAGGAAACGCTGATGCCGACTGCATACCTTTCCGTGGTAATGCATATTTTCGACTCATCATCTTAGCACCAATTTTTGCTTTTTGTTGATCGGAATCAGCAAGAATTGTTGATTTAATTCTCTTTTCCAACACGTGCTTGGGGAATTTTAGTTTAAATATCAGTCGCAATTGATCATACATGCTAAAAAATAAGATAGATGATGAATTGCGGTGCGCCAAAGCGTGAAAAATGTTAGAATATGGCGCTTAATTCATTTGCCTTTAATGTTTAGCCATGACGACCAATACTCAAATTACTGAAGATCGTATCCTTATTTTGGATTTCGGCTCTCAATATAGCCAGCTGATTGCACGTCGCGTACGTGAAGCGGGTGTTTATTCTGAAATGTATGCTTTCGATATGTCTGAAGAAGACATTCGTGCGTTTAATCCGAACGGGATTATTTTGTCAGGTGGTCCTGAGAGCGTACATGAAGAAGGTAGTCCACGTGCGCCACAAGTTGTATTTGAACTTGGTGTACCAGTATTGGGTATTTGCTATGGCTTACAAACCATGTCTGAACAGCTTGGTGGTAAAGTAGAACCAGGTACAGTTCACGAATTTGGTTATGCTGCTGTTGATGTATTGGTACGTGATCAATTGTTGGGTGATCTCAATGATGGTGACGACAAGCTTAATGTTTGGATGAGTCATGGCGATAAAGTCAGTGTGATTCCTGAAGGTTTCTCTGTTACTGCAAGCACACCAAGCTGTCCATTTGCCGCGGTAAGTGATGAAGCACGTCGTTTCTATGGTGTTCAATTTCACCCTGAAGTGACCCATACGGCGAAAGGCGCAGAGTTATTATCGAACTTTGTGCATGGGATTTGTGGATGCCGTAATCTCTGGAATTCTGAAAACATCATCGACTTGCGTGTTGAACAATTACGTGAGCAAATTGGTGATCAAAAAGTTCTGTTAGGTCTTTCTGGTGGTGTTGATTCTTCTGTTGTTGCTGCACTTTTACACCGTGCGATTGGCGATCAGTTGACTTGCGTATTTGTAGACAATGGTTTACTTCGTTTAAACGAAGGTGAACAAGTGATGGACATGTTTGCGAAAAACATGGGTATCCGTGTGATTCGTGCTGATGCTGAACAGCGTTTCTTAACGGCGTTAGCGGGTGAAGTTGATCCTGAGAAAAAACGTAAAATTATTGGTCGTGAATTCATCGAAGTATTTGCTGAAGAAGCACGTAAACTTGATGGCGTAAATTTCCTTGCACAAGGTACGATTTACCCAGACGTGATCGAATCTGCTGCAACCAAAAATGGTAAAGCACATGTGATTAAATCACACCATAACGTAGGTGGTTTACCTGATGATTTAGCTTTTGAATTGGTTGAGCCGATTCGTGATTTGTTTAAAGATGAAGTACGCCGTCTAGGTACAACTTTAGGTTTACCACATGAAATGCTTTATCGTCACCCATTCCCAGGTCCAGGTTTAGGTGTGCGTATTTTGGGTGAAGTGAAGAAAGAATATGCAGACATTTTACGTCTTGCAGATGACATCTTTATGCAAGAGCTTCGTGCAAGCGGTTGGTATGATAAAACTGCGCAAGCATTTGCGGTATTCCAACCTGTAAAATCGGTGGGTGTCGTTGGTGATGGTCGCCGTTATGCATGGGTGATTGCGCTTCGTGCGGTTGAAACAGTTGACTTTATGACAGCTCGTTTTGCACATTTACCGTATGATTTGGTTGATAAAATCTCAACGCGTATCATGAACGAAATCAAAGATGTTTCTCGTGTTGTTTACGATGTGTCATCTAAGCCACCAGCAACGATTGAATGGGAGTAATTTTCTTCAAAGTTGTTAAAAAGGGACGCGAAAGCGTCCTTTTTTGTATAATTTAAAAATGAATAAGATATAAGAGCAGTTATGTATACCCATTATGATTTAATGAAACCATTAGTTTACGTATTGCAAAATAGGAAAGATCAAATTTCTAATCAGGAAGCATTAGAGCAAGTTGTTTCTCATCTAAGGCTTAATGATGAACAGAAAAATATAAGAATGGAAAATGGAAAGAATCTAATACAGTTGATGTGTGCTTAAAAAACAGGAGGGTTTAACTTGGTAAACTATACATACTCATTAGGAGTTTACCATGAGCAAGAAACAG